>CABVEH010000131.1 GCA_902497215.1 uncultured Eggerthellaceae bacterium
TCGTTCGTCACTGAAGACGACGTCATGACCATGATGGAGGACGTGCTGCACGAGACGTTCGCGGCGGTGGGGCTCGACCTGCCCGTGCCGCTGCAGCGCATGCCCTACGCCGAGGCCATGGACCGCTACGGCTGCGACCGTCCCGACGTGCGCTTCGGGATGGAGCTGGTGAACATCACCGACATCGTGAAGGATACCGGCTTCAAGGTGTTCGCGTCCGTCGCGCAGAACGGCGGCGTCGTGAAGGCCATCAACGCCAAGGGCGCCGGCGACTGGAGCCGTGGCGAGGTTGAGAACGGCGCGAAGGGCATGGCCTGGGTCGCCTTCACCACCTCGGGCGAGGAGAAGAGCCCCATCAAGAAGTTCTTCACCGACGACGAGTGGGCCGCGCTGAAGCAGGCCATGGACGTGGAGCCCGGCGACCTGCTGCTGTTCGCCGCCGACAAGCCAGCCGTGGCCAACGCCGTGCTGTCCGCGCTGCGCCTGCACATGGCCGACGCGCTTGACGTGCCGCGCGAGGGACACAAGCTGCTCTGGGTGGTCGACTTCCCCATGTTCAAGTACGACGAGGACGAGAAGAAGTACGCGGCCGAGCACCATCCGTTCTCGCAGGTGCGCCGCGAGGACCTGGACCGCGTGGAAAGCGACCCGCTGTCGGTGGGAAGCTACGCCTACGACGTGGTCATGGACGGATACGAGTTGGGCGGCGGGTCCATCCGTATCCACGACGCCGACGAGCAGCGCCGTATACTGCGCGTGCTTGGCCTTTCCGACGAGGAGATCGACGACAAGTTCGGCCACATGCTGAACGCGCTGGCGCTGGGCACGCCTCCGCACGGCGGCATCGCGCTGGGCCTCGACAGGCTGATCATGCTGCTGGCCGGCAAGGACTCCATCCGTGACGTCATCGCCTTCCCGAAGACGTCCAGCGCGTCCGACCCGATGACCGGCGCGCCTTCCGCGGTCAGCGCCCGCCAGCTTAAGGAAGTCGACCTGCGCATTCTGTAGCGGATGCGCATTACGCGGCGCTGCAACAGCCTGCGCTATACTGTTGCCTTGCCGATTGCGAGCATTTCCGATGGGGCAGGACGGCGCCAAGTCTCGAACCTGGTCAGGTCCGGGAGGAAGCAGCCATAAGGGACCGCTGACGAGCGTCCTGTCCTATCGGGGGTGCTCGTTTTTGCGTTCTGGCGCGGGAATCCGCTTTTCTGTGCGACCTGACGAATTCCCGCCTGGCCGAAATTTTGCATAGTTTTTGCATGGGCGTCTGGGCGGCCGGCACGTGTTGCTTCTATACTTGGGTTCGCAACTCAAGGAGGCTCATTTGGGCGTTATCGAATTCTTCATCAACCTGCTGAAAGACCCGCGCGGCTTCATCGCCGGCTGGATCATCGCGCTTGGCCCGGTATGGGTGTACTCGCCGCTGTTCCTCATCGTGTTCGTGGAAACCGGCGTCGTGTTCTTCCCTTTCTTGCCTGGCGACTCGCTGCTGTTCGCGGTGGGCGTGTTCTCGGCGGAAGGCGGCGGCCTGAACCTGGCGGCCAGCCTCATCGTGTTCTATGCGGCGGCAATCCTGGGCAACACATCCAACTACTGGATCGCGCGCTTTCTGGGGCACCGCATCATCGACTCGGGCAAGGTGAAGGCGCTGACTCCCGAGCGCATGGCCAAGCTCGACCACTTCTTCGCCAAGTACGGCGGCCTCACCATCGTCATAACGCGCTTCATGCCGTTCTTCCGCACGTTCGCGCCCTTCATCGCGGGCACGGGCCACATGAACTTCGCGAAGTTCACGCTGTGGAACGCAATCGGCGGAATCTCGTGGGTCAGCCTGTTCGTGCTGACGGGCTACTTCTTTGGCGGCGTGCCGTTCGTGCAGGAGCACTTCGAGGTCATCGTGCTGGGTATCGTGGCCGTGTCGGTCGCGCCCGCCATCATCGGCGCCATCAAGGGGGCGCTGTCGTCGCGCAAGAAGAAGGCGGAAGGCAAGGGGAGTGCCGACGAGCCCACGCTTGACGAGGCCATCGACCAGAAGGCCGGCGAAGGCGCCGCATCTGTCGAGCGCTACGAGCAGCTTGAGGAAGAGCTGCGCGAAGCTCACGCTCCCGACGAGCTTGAGCACGAGATCACGCACGTGGACGAGCGCGAGTAGCTCGGTTACAGAGGTCGGGTCTTTTGTCACATTGCGCTTAACCATTTCATGCCTACTTGGTTATCCGCGCAACGTGACAAAAGACCCGACCTCTATCACCCGACCTCGGTCACCGAACGGCGCAATGCGCGGGGACGGTTAGCGAACCATGCTTTCCAATGGCGTATTCCGGGCATTCGCAATATACTGATTCCTACCGTAAATCCGCGCGTTTTTGCGCCGAATTCCCGGAAGGCAGCACATGGCAGAGGCCCTTTACAACAAGTACCGTCCGCAGATCTTCGAGGACGTCGTCGGGCAGGAGCACATCGAGCGCACGCTGAAGAACGCCATCGCGTCCGACAAGATCAGCCACGCGTACATGTTCACGGGCCCGCGCGGCACCGGCAAGACCACCACCGCGCGCCTGCTTTCGAAGGCGCTGATCTGCGAGAAGGGCCCAACGCCCGACCCCGACGGCACCTGCGAGGACTGCCAGCTCATCGCGTCCGGCGAGCACCCCGACGTCTACGAGCTTGACGCCGCCAGCCGCACCGGCGTGGAAAACGTCCGCGAGGAGATCATCGGCAAGGTCAGCTACGCCCCCACGCGCGGCCGCTACAAGGTCTACATCATCGACGAGGTGCACATGCTGTCAACGGCAGCGTTCAACGCGCTGCTGAAGACGCTGGAGGAGCCGCCCGACCACGTCGTGTTCGTCCTTTGCACCACCGACCCGCAGAAGGTTCCCGAGACCATCCTCTCGCGTTGTCAGCGCTTCGACTTCCGCCGCATAGCGTCGGAGGAGCTGATCTCGCGCCTGGGCGCCATCTGCGAGATGGAAGGCGTCCGCTTCGAAGGCGACGCGCTGGACCTGATCGCACACAGGGCGCAGGGCGGGATGCGCGACGCGCTGACGTCGCTCGACCAGCTTATCGCGTTCGGCGAAGGCGAGGTGACCACCGTGCTGGCCGAGCGCCTGCTTGGCTCGCTGGATTCCAGCGACCTGGCCGACATCGTGAAGGCGATAGGCGAGCGCGACGCGGCCGCATGCTTCCGCTGGACCTCCCAGTACATGGAAACCGGTGCCGACCTCGTGCAGTTCGTGGCCGACCTTACAAGCCACATGCGCGACATGTACGTCATGACGCTGGCCGGAGCCGACGTGGCTCTGGAGGTGACCGAAGCCGGTCGCCGCGAGCTGGAAGTTGAGATGCGCTGGTATGGCCCCGAGCGCTTGGCATGCATGCTCGCCGTGCTTGGCGACCTGGCAAACGAGTTGAAGACGTCCACCAACCAGCGCCTTTCCTTCGAGATTGCGCTGACCCGCATGGTACGCCCCGAATCCGACCTGACGCTGGCCTCGCTTGCCGAGCGCATCGAGTCGCTGGAGCGCGGCATGGCGGCGGGCGCCGTCGTGGCGCAGCCGCAACAGGTTGCCGCGCAGCAGGCCGTGGTGCAGGTTCAACAGACGCAGAACGCAGGCGCGGCAGAGGCGCATCCCACCGTAAGTCAGCAGGCGCAGCAGAAGCCGCAAGACGCCATGCAGGAGACGCAGGCGAGCATGCCTTCAACGCCTGCCGGTCAAGCGACGCAGCAGCCTGCCGAAGAGGCTCGGCCGGCAAATGCGCAGACCCCTGCCGATGACGTGCAGCCTGCAAGCGCGGCTACGTCCGCGCAGGCGGCACCGCAGGACGCTTCCAGGCTCTGGGCTTCCATACTGGCCCACCTTAAGAAGATAGGCCCCGCGTTCGGGGTGATCTTCATGAACACCGCCACGTCGGTGTCGGACGGCAAGCTGGTCATCGCGTTCGAGCCCACCAGCGACTTCGCCTTCAAGGCGGCGCAGAAGCAGGACGCGCGCGAGGCCCTGGAAAAGGCCATGGAACGCGCCGGCGCGCAAGGCATGCCGTACGAGATAGTGAAGGGCGAGCCCGGCCAGGTGAAGGGCGCCCAGCAGGCGCAGCCCCAGCCCGAATCGCAGCCAGTTGTACAGCAGCCCCAGCCCGAACCGCAGCCGGTGGCCCAGGCGGCAGAGCCTCAGCACCAGCCCGAACCGCAGCCAGACCCCCAGCCGGCCGCGCAGCCGCAGCCAGCGGCGCAACAGCAACAGCAACCTCA
>CABVEH010000132.1 GCA_902497215.1 uncultured Eggerthellaceae bacterium
CACGTCGTCCGTTGCGGTGCGGATCTTGGAAAGCTCTATCGCCTTCTCCGCGTCGTAGGGAATCAGCTGCTCCTTCGGCGGATTGGGCTTTTCGATCCAGTTCGGCCTGGTGATGTCGGGAGACGGCATCGTCTCGATCTGGCGGATGTCGCCATACTTCTCAACCAGTTCGTCGATCGGTCCGAAGTCGAGGGCGCGCATGGGGCAGGACGCCACGCAGATCGGAAGCTCGTCCTTCTCCAGCCTGTCGATGCACATGGTGCACTTGCTCATCTTGGTGCCAGGCTCGTCGTCTGCGAACTTGGGGGATCCGTAAGGGCACGCCTTGAAGCAGTTGCGGTCGCCTTCGCACTTGTCCTGGTCAACGAGGACCGCGCCGTACTTGTCTTCCTTGAAGATGGCGTCGTGCTCGCATGCTTCGATGCAGACGGGGTTGTCGCAGTGTCCGCAGTTGAAGGCGAGGATGCCGATGGAAGTGTTGGGGAACTTGCCCTTCTCCCACATGTAGACGCTCATCCACTTCTCGGGACCGGGTTCGATGTCGTTCCAGTCCTTGCACGCGACCGAGCAAGCCTTGCATCCGTAGCAACGTCCCTGGTCGAAGTAAAAACCGTACTGAGTCATTTTATTCGCCTACCTTTCTGATTTCCACTAGGCCAGCAGTAAGGAGCGCACCCACGACGTGCGGAAGATGCGTGTCGCCGATAAGCAGGTTGCAGTTGCCCGCAGTGTCGATGCCGTAAGGCATGAGCTTCGACTTCCTGACGTTGTCGAACTTGGACCACTCGCCGTGGCCGATGGACACGGTGCCCGGAAGCAGCTTCGATGAGACGTAGGCCGTGATCTCGACCTCTCCGAACTGGTTGTACACCAGCACCCTGTCTCCGGTCTTGATGCCGCGGTCTGCAGCATCGGCGGGAGACATGCGGACCATGTGCTCGTAGCAGTCGCCCTTGAGCCACGGGTTCTGGTCGTTTGCCGAATGCTGCCGGTAGGTGGATACCGGGGTGACCATCGACAGCGGGTAGTTCTTCGTCCAGCGGTGGTAGTAGCTGTCGTTGGCCGGATCGTCCTGGTAGGTAGGCTGCCAACGCGGGTATGCGTCCATCTGTCCGCCGTAGCGGGTCTTGGTCAGGTCGTTGTTCTTGACGAAGGAGCTCTCGAACTCGATCTTGCCCGAGGGGGTCTTGAACGGCGAGCGGTTCCATTCGACCGTGTTCTTGAACGGGTAGAACCATTCGCCCGGCTCGCCAGGGACGCGGACTATGGGGAGCTTCTGGAACTCTTCCCAGGAACGCGGCTCGACGCCATAGAAGCCAAGCAGTCCGTTCTCGTCCTTCGCCCACTCCTCGTAGGCAGGCTTGTAGATCCTCTCGATGACCTGCTCGTCCCAGTCGCGCCAGTCGGTGACGTCGAGCATCTTGGGGCAGTACTTGTCCGCGAAGCCCAGCCTGCGCGCGAGCTCCATCCAGACCCAGTCCTTCGAGCGGACCTCCCCCGGAGGATTGACGCCCTTTCCGGCGAACAGGAAGTAGTTCATCATTCCGCTCGGGGCGCCCCAGAAGCGGTTGATTCCGAAGAAGTGCATGTCGGTCGACTCGAACTGGATGACCGGCGACGGGAGCACGATGTCCAGGAACTCGATCGAGGGCTGGTCGTGGAAGTACTGCCAGCCCCAGGAGAACTCCAGGTCGGCGAAGCCCTGCATGCGCTTCGAGACATGATGCTGGTTGTTGATGTAGTTGTTCGGGATGATGGCCATGCGCAGATGCGGAAGCGGGCTTCCTTCGGGGCAGCCGATGCGGCGCCGGAACTCCTCGGCATCGATCTCGCCCGCCTCGTAGAGCTTCTGGCAGTGCATGACCTCGGTCACCTTGTTGTTGTTGTTGGTGATGGGGTTGACGACGTCGCCCTTGATCTGGCCGGTGTCGGGAACGGGGGCGAAGATGCGCGGCTGGGTGACCAGGTTGGCGCCACCGCCCTCGCATCCGCCAGGAATGGACATGTTCCCCGTCATGGCCTGCAGAAGCATGGCCACGGCTGCGGCGTAGTCGCCCAGGTTGCGCTTGGAGACGCCGTACATCTGCTGCAGGTGGACCGGGGACATGGAGGCGTAGTAGCGGGCGAACTCGCGGATGGTCTCGGCGGGGATGCCGGTGATGGGCTCGGCCCACTCGGGGTCGTGGACCACGCCGTCCACCTCGCCGACTATGTACTTGCGCCACTCCTCGAAGCCTTCCGGCTCGACCCATTTCTCCACGTACTCGTGGTCGTATAGGTCCTCGGTGTACAGGACGTACGCGACCGCCAGGCCGAAGGCCGTGTCGGTGCCGGGGCGGATGGGGATCCACTGCGCGCCAAGGCACTCGGCGCTTACGTTGTACACGGGGTCGATGAGGATGAACTTGCAGCCGCGCTCCTGCGCGAGCTTCATGTAGTAAGGCACCATCCCGAACCAGCTCACCATCGGGTCGAAGCCCCACAGGACGACGAGCTTGGAGTTCAGAAGGTCGGGCGCCTCGAAGCCGGGGAACGCGTCGCTGGTCCCCTTGATGAGGCAGTCGGTCAGACGCACGCCAAGATGGAAGTCCTCGGCTGCCGCGCTGCCGGACGTGGAGTGGTCGCCCCAGCCGGTGATGGTTCCCGGCATGTAGGACGCGAACGGGAAGTCGGAGCTCTCGAACGCCACGTAGTAGCAGTAGTAGAGCCACGGAATGTCGGGGCTCTCCTCGGAGAACTGCTTCATCTTGCTGGCAATGGTGTCAAGCGCCTCGTCCCAGCTGATGCGCTCGAAATGGCCCTTGCCTGCACCCTTCTCGCCTACACGCTTCATCGGGTACAGCAGGCGGTTCTCGGAGTAGAGCTCCTGACGCCAGGCATGCCCCATCGGGCACGCACGTGCCTGCAACATGCCGGTCTGAACGGCCTCCTCGTTCTCGTCCTCTATGGCGACTCCGGGGTTGACCGAATCGTCGGGCTCGATGGAAACGATCTTCCCATCCTTCACGCTGCACTTGATGAGGCAGGTGGCGTCCCAGCAGCCATTGTTATGGCATGTGGTGTAGAAATGCTCGACACCCTCGTGACGCTCGCTCAGCTTCTCGACTATCGACTCTCTTGACATAGTGCCTCCTCTCTCAAAAACCCTCTTCATACGCACCGAACGGCCTGGTTCGGCGCACCTTGCTTCGAAGTCTTCATCCTGGGAGCGGAAAGCACAAGCCGTTTTCCGCAATCGATTGCAAGCAAAACCGGACGGCATGGCGTCTTGTCCGGGATTCCTCCTTCCCGGCGCTGGCGCGACGCGCTTGTTTCCGTTTTCGGCGAGAACGGAAACGAGACCGTCCGGATGCGACGGTTTGGGTTCGACGGGTTGACGGAATGGCTTCAAGCCGAAGGCGGATGCGGACCTAGCGCGCTTCGAGGCGAATTCGAGGACTTGGGTTGGCGCTCCCCTCCCGGGCGAAAGGGTTCGAAGGCGCGAACCTATCCCAGAGGCTTGTGTGTTTTTTTGGCGGCGGCCAGCTGTTCCTGCATCTGCACCATCCTCCGGAAGGCGTCTGTTTCGCCCGAGTCGCCCTCGTGCCTCACCTCGCGTCTTAGGGCGGCCAAGCCTTCCTCCATGTCGCCTATGGCGAGCTCCTCCGCGAAGAAGCGAAGGGCCGCGGCCGCGCCGCACCCTTCGGGGACCGATGCCGCGGTCAGAAATGCCGACGCCGACGCCTCTGCGGAAGAAGCGGCGTCTATGAGCTCGGTCGGGGACGCGTCAAGCTTGTTCATCAGCGTCTCGGACAGCGCCTGGGCTATGCGCAAGTGCGCCTCGTCATGCCACCTGGACGACGCCAGCGCGTCGGCGAAGCCCAGGGCGTCGACGGGATGCTGGGCCACCAGTCCTAGGAACTCGCGCTCGCTCTTCAGGCGGTTGGCCTCGGCGACCGACATCGGCGCGCGCATGGCGCGGCCGCCCTGCGGAAGGCGCGCATGGCCCTGCTGCCGCTGCGAAGACCCCTCCCGCGCATCGCCTTGGTCCGGAGAATCGTCGTCGTATCGCCTTGGAGGCCTCAGCTTCGCGAGGCGTCCCACCACGTCCTCCTCGTCGAGCTTCAACATGAACGCTATCTCCTTGGCGTACTCCTTCGCCATGATGGAGTCCTTGATCGGCGCGAGCACGTCAAGAGCGTCCATGAGCGCGGCGGCCCGTCCCTCGATGGACGACATGTCGT
>CABVEH010000133.1 GCA_902497215.1 uncultured Eggerthellaceae bacterium
GGCCGTCTTGAACGCCATCTCGTTGGAGTCGACCGGGTGGTAGGATCCGTCGAACACCGCGCACTTGATGTCGACCATGGGGTATCCGGCAAGGAATCCCTCGGCCATTGCCTCCTGCACGCCCTTGTCGACGGCCGGGATGAGCCCGTTGGGGATCACGCCGCCCTTGATCTCGTCGACGAACTCGTAGCCCTGGCCAGGGAAGGGCTCGATGCGCAGCCAGCAGTCGCCGAACTGCCCGGCGCCGCCCGTCTGCTTCTTGTGACGGCCCTGCGCCTCGGCGGCCTTGCGGATGGTCTCGCGGTAGGGAATGCGCACGGGAACGAGGTTCGCATCGACGCCGGCCTGTTCCTTCAGGCGCGACAGCAGCATGTCCACCTGCGCCTCGCCCATCGCGTGCAGGATGGTCTGGTGCGTCTGCTCGTCGCGGGTGATCTTGATGGTGGGGTCGGCCTCGGCGGCGCGGGCCAGGAAGGTTCCCAGCTTGTCCTCTTCGTTCTTGTTCTTCGCCTCGATGGCGACGGGGTACAGCGGCTCGGGAAGCTCGAGCGGCTCGATGGCGATGTCGCCTTCCACGGACAGCGTGTCGCCCGAGCGCGTCTCGTTCAGCTTGGGGACGATGACTATGTCGCCGGCCTTGGCGCTCTTCACGTCGGTGAGTTCCTTGCCCATCATGATCTGGATCTTGCCCAGGCGCTCCTTCTTGCCGGTGCGCGAATTGACGAGCTCGAGCCCGGGCTCGAGGTAGCCCGAGGTGACCTTCAGGAAGCTGAGGCGCCCGACGAACGGGTCGGACACCGTCTTGAAGATGAACGCGGACGGGCGCTTGGTCTCGTCGATCGGGATGGTGACGCCGTCGGCCATCTGGCGGAAGCGACCGTGGCTGCGCGGGTGCGGGAAGTAGGTGCAGATGTCCTCGATCAGGCCCTGAACGCCCTGCATGATGATGGTGGAACCCACGAACACGGGGATGATGAGCTCCTGCGCGATTGCCTTGTCGAGCAGCGACTCCAGCTCTTCCTGGGTGAGCTGCTCCTCGCCGTCGAGGTACTTCATCATGAGCTCGTCGTCGGCCTCGGCCACCAGGTCGCACAGCTTGTCGCGCGCCGCCTCGGCGGCGTCCATGTACTCGGCCGGGATGTCCTCCACTATTTCCTCGCCGCCGCTGGCGGAGTGGTAGCGGGCCTTCATGCGGATGACGTCGATGACGCCCTGGAAGTCCTTGTCGACGCCGATGGGAATGGTGACGGCGCCCAGGCGGCCGCCGAAGCGCGCGTGCAGCGAAGCCATCGCGGCGTCGAAGTTCGCGTTCTCGCGGTCGATGTGGTTGATGTACACGGCGCGGGAAAGTCGCATGTTCTCGGCCTCGCGCCAGATGCGCGTGGTCATGACCTGCGGGCCTGCGACGGCGTCAACCACGAACAGCGCCATCTCGGCCGCCTGCATGGTGGCCAGCGTGTCGCCTATGAAGTCGGGGTGTCCCGAGGTGTCCAGCACGTTGATCTTGTAGTCCTTGTAGGGGACCGGCGCGATGGAGGTGGAGATGGTGAACTTGCGCTTGATTTCCTCGGCGTCGTAGTCGAGGTACGACTTCCCGTCATGCGTGGTTCCCATGCGCGGGGTTCGGCCGGAGACGTAGAGCATGGCCTCGGCAAGTGAGGTCTTCCCCGCCCCGTCCTGTCCGACAAGCACGATGTTCCTTACGTGTTCAGTTGCAGGCGCAGCCATGGTAACCACCATCACTTTCGAATTGGCCGATATGGGCGTGTTTGGAATGGGTCCAGTGCGGTTAAGTTTACCGTACTTGCACTAGCCCCAGCCAGATTATATGGATAAACGAATGCGCGAACTTTCGCGCAGCATTCGCGACGGCAATGCCGCGGTTGCATACATGCCCGGATGTTGCTGCAGCGAAGCCGCGCCAAATCAAAATCAAGATGCGCTCATTCGTTAACAAATTAAGGAGTACACATGCGGAAGAAACGTGCCAAAGACCCGATATGCGCAACGGACATCCTGCGCGCGCTATACCTTATGCGCGAGGACGAGCTGAAGCGCCACAACCTTACGAAGAAGGAGATCGTGGTGGCGCAGCACATGCTCGACGGCGTGGGGAACGCCGACATCGCGAAGCGGCTGAGGCTGTCGGTTTCGGGAGTGAAGTACCACGTCAGCAACATACTGGTCAAGACGCGCAGGCACACGCGCGAGGAGCTTTGCAGGCTCGTAAGGCTGGCGGTGGCGGCGTCCGACAGGACCTGGAAGAACACCGCCGAGATCGAGAAGGACGCCGAGGGGCGCATCATGCCGCCCGACCCGAAGCCGACCAAGCGCGTCTAGCTTGTCGGCTGCGGCGAGCCACGCGGGTCAGGCGAGCAAGGCTAGAACCTGCCTCTTCACGTCGAGCGCATCGTCGGTGAGCAGGAAGCCCTCGCGTCCTTCGCGCGGGAACGGCACGTCCACCATTCCCGCCACGCTGCTGGGCATCCCGGCCGTCGGGTTCCCCGCAAGCACCATGATGCGGTCGCCCATGGCCACGGCCTCGTCCACGTCATGGGTTACGAGCACCGACGACAGCCCCAACCTGGTCAGCATGGACAAAAACCACTGCTGCATGTCCTTGCGGGTGAAGGCGTCGAGCGCGCTGAAGGGCTCGTCCATTAGCACCACGTCGTTGTCCATGAGGTACGTGCGCAGGAGCGCCGCACGCTGCCGCATGCCGCCCGAAAGCTGCGAAGGGTAGCTCTTTTCAGCGCCTTGAAGCCCGAACTCGGCCATATGGGCCTGGGCCGCCTTGCGCGCCTCGCTTTTGGAAGCGCCTGCTATGCGGAGGGGCATGCTGACGTTGTCGATGACGGTGTGCTGGTCTAAAAGCAGGTCCTTCTGCAGCATGTAGCTGACCTTGCCAGGCCTGCCGGTGACGTCTTCGCCGTCGAGAAGAACGCACCCGGCGTCGGGCACGGTGAGGCCGGCCAGCGCATGGAAGATGGTGGTCTTTCCCGAGCCCGACTTCCCAACCAGGCACAGAAGCTCGCCTTCGTGGACGTCGAACGAGACGTCGCGGCAGACGGCCTCGCCGTCCCAGGAAAGGGCGAGGCCGACGGCTTCGAGCCTCACACGCCCGGTATCCCTCGGTGCGGCTTCTGCTGCATTGGGCCGCACGGAAACGCGCCCGAGGCCTTCGGGCGCGTCCGCTTCGGTCGCGCTAGCGCTTCGGCAGAAACTCATTGGTGAAGCCCTCGCCTTCCGGGATAGGCACGGAGACCAGGCCTTCCTCACCCATCCACTTGTAGAAGCGGTCCCACCTCTCGGCGTCGATGTAGCCCCACTGCGGGGCGTCGTCCACGTAGAGGTCGGCCAGGTACTGCTGCGAGATTTTCGCAAGTTCGGGGTCGGTCTCGGGTGCGTAGGCGACCAGGATTTCCGCCGCCTCGTCGGAGTTCTCGGAGGCGTAAAGGTAGCCCTTCTCGGTGGCGGCCAGGAAGGCGGCAACGGTGTCGGGCTCGCTTTCGAGGAAGGCGTCGTTGGCTATGATGACCGGCGTGTAGTAGTCGAAGGTGTCGTCGATGCTGCGGATGCTGAAGTAGTCCACCGGATAGTCCTGCAGCTTCGCGTTCTGAAGCGCCCAGCCCTCGTAGACCCATATGGCGTCGTACATGTCGGTGCGAAGGCCTGCGATGTCGTCGGTGGAATTCGCGGGCACCAGGCTGACCTCGTCCCAGTTCCCCCCGTCTGTCTCCACGATGCTCTTCATGATGGCCTTCTCGACGTCCTGGTCCCACGTGCCGTACTCGTGGCCTTGAAGCCCGGCGGGGCGGTCGATGCCTTCGCCCTGGCGGCTGACGATTCCCGAGGTGTTGTGCTGCACCAGCGCGGCTATGGCGGTGACGGGCAGCGGGTCGTCGCTCCCAAGGTAGTTGGCCATCACGTCCTGGTAGCCGATTCCCAGCTGCGCCTTGCCGCTTCCCACCAGGGCGTCGGCTCCGTCGTCAGGCGGCTGCACGACCTCGACTTCGAGACCGGCGTCGGCGTAGTAGCCCTTGTCGATGGCCACGTAGATGCCGGTGTGGTTGGTGTTGGGCACGTAGTCGAGCACCAACGTCAGCTTCTCCAGGGAATCGGCGCCCCCCGCTTCGCCGGACTGCGCTTGCTGCGACGGCTGCGATGCGCATCCGGAAAGCGCGAGGGAAGCTGCCAACACCGTGG
>CABVEH010000134.1 GCA_902497215.1 uncultured Eggerthellaceae bacterium
GGCTGGAGGCCGTGGACGACGGCCAGTACGACGTGCTGCCGTAGGCCACCGTTCGGCATGTCAGGGGACGTTCGCTTTTGACACGCTACCCGTGAACCTCTTCCACGGTGTTTCCGTCCAGATCGGCGATGCGGATGGACTCGATGCGACCGTCGTCCACCTCGACGAACGCGACCGTCTTCCTCCCCAGCGGGTCACGCGAGCGGTTCACGGCACCGGGACACACGAGGTAGTCGTACAGCGGGGAGTTCGTCCCCGCCTCCAGCTTCGGCACATGAGTGTGGCCGTGCACGGCGACGACCTTGGCAGTGCCGCCCGCGTGGCTTTCAAGCGCGCCTCTCAGATGCCTCGGTTCGTGGACGACGACGAACCTCACGCCCTCCTCGACGAACGACGCGCTGGGGTTCACGCTTGGACCGAAGTCCATATGGTCGTTGTTCCCCAGGACGGCGCACACGGGCGCGACGCATTCCAGCTGCCAGAGGATCTCGGGGCTGCATACGTCCCCAGCGTGGATGATCCTGTCGCATCCCTTCAGGGCCTCGACGGCACGGTCGGGCAGCTTGTTGTGGGTGTCAGAAATGATGCCTATCTTCTTCATGGGCGAAATGGTACCAAACGAAGCGCCGAAAGCCAGGCTAGCGTGCCATTGGAACACATCTAATGACACGTGCGCAACAGGCCGTTGCTTGCACCGAATGGCCGAGGCGGGATAATGGGATGGATTAACACGCCCAGCAGACGGGCCGTGCCGCCAGAAGGAGGAGCCCCATGGCAATGAAGGACATCATCGCGAAGATCCGCGACGAGAAAGGCCTCACCCAGGAGCAGATGGCCCGCGAGCTGTACGTGACTCGCCAGGCCGTATCGCGCTGGGAGACCGGCGAGACCTCGCCCGGCATCGACATGGTGAAGCTCATCTGCACCACGTTCCAGGTGCCGCTGGAGCGGTTCTTCGAGATGCCAATGGAGTACTACTGCCAGTGCTGCTCGATGCCCATCCCCGAGCCCAGCCTGCACGGCACCGAGGCCGACGGCTCGCCCAGCGACAGCTACTGCCTGTACTGCTACCAGCACGGCGACTTCACCGCGAAGGACATCGACATGGACGAGTTCATCGAGGCCACGGCGCAGATGGAGGCCGATGCGCTTGGCGTGTCGCGCGAGGAGGCCGTGTCGCTGATGGCGACGCTCCTCCCCCACCTCAAGCGCTGGTCGAAGGACTAGCCGCCCGCGTAAAGCGCAGTGTGGGTGACATTGCTCGGGTCTTCTGTCACATTGCGGAGGAAGCCTTCATGCTAGATTTGCTAAAACTCCACAACGTGACAGAAGACCCGAGCAATGTCACCAAGGCCTGTCCCTTGTTCCGAATGTGTCAAAAGTGAACGTCCCCTGACGCGTCTATCTACCGCGAATGCGAAGGAGCGCCCCTGCAAGAGGGCGCTCCTTTGGAAAGAAGGCTCGCAATCGCGGGGTGCCACTCCCCCGCCCGACGGCTACTCCTTGCTTGCGTAGACGATGCCGTCGCGGGAGTTCTCCCAGGCCGGAAGCGTAGAGATGCGGAAGCCCTTCTCGCGCAGGCTCTGCACCTCCGCGTCCACGCCCTCGCCGTAGGTGAGCGCGCCGTTGGGGCAGCACTTCACGCAGAACGGCCTGGGCTGGCCCTCGGCCAGGAACGGCGCGCACTTCACGCACTGCTTCGACCATACGGGCATCCAGCTCATGTGCAGGTCGGGCCAGGTGCCGGCGGGGCGGTCGATGCCCTCGCCCGAGCCGAGCGTGCGCACGGTCACCCAGAAGTCGTCGTCGGAGAGCTCGTTCACCACCTTGCATGCCATCGAGCACGTCCAGCAGCCGGTGCAGCGCTGGAGGTCGACCAGGATACGCGTGTCCTTCGCCATGTCTACCACTACTCCTCTTCCTCGTCGACGTCGGCGGCGTCGGCCACCTTGCGGATGTTGCAGGCGCAGTCCCAGATGGTGTCCCATGCGCCGGCCAGGACGGCCTGGCTTCCCGTGTGGAAGTTGTACGACGCCCCGCCTGTTTCCCTGATCTGGCCAAGCCAGTGCTCGGCAACCTCGTCAATGGTCTCGTGGCTGCCCAGGGGCACCAGCAGCTCGGAGTACATGCCCTCCTCGAACTGGTTGTGCCGCCATCCGAACCACACCTGGATGGTCCCCGGAGGAATCACCTCGTCCAGCCGCATGGTCGCAATGACATGCCCGCGCTGGTTGTAGACCTCCACCTTGTCGCCGTCGATGATGCCCTCGCGCTTGGCGTCGACCGGGTTGATGCGTGCGGACGGCTTGCCGCCGGACAGCTCGACCATGACCGGGTCGTCGGTGAACATCGACTGCATGAAGAAGCGCTGGCGGCCGCTGAAGAACTGGTAGGGGTACTCCTCGTTCTTGCCTTCGGCCTTGCTTTGCTCGGTGGGAACCTCGAGCGGCTCTCGGTACTGCGCCAGCTGAGCCCCCACGGGAACGAGGCGCTCGCAGTAGAACTCGAGGCGTCCGGAAGGAGTCGCGAAGTCCATCCCGAGGAACGGGTCCCAGTCCATGGGCGGCGTGGCGAGGCGCACGCGCTTCTCGTCCTTGAGGCGCTCCATGGTGAGCGGGGGCTCGATGCCCCTGATCATCGGGTCATCAGAGTCTATGCGAATGGCGCACCATTCCTCGGCAGTCTTGTCGAAGTACTCGCCGAATCCCAGGCGCTTGGCCAGCTCGTAGTAGCGGCCGGCAGGGTCCATGCCGCCAAGGGGCTCGATGGCGGGCTCGGTGAGCACGACATGGTTGTAGGCAGCCGTGCAAACGATCTCGGTGCGCTCGAACGGCTGGCAGTCGGGCAGGATGTAGTCGGCGTACTCGCCCGTGTCGGTCATCCAGATGTCTATGTCGACCAGAAGGTCGAGGTTGGGGATGACCTGGTCGAGCCACATGCCGCGGTTGGGGCAGTTGTGCACAGGGTTTCCGGAAGTGACCATCATGGCCTTGATCGGGAAGGGGTCGCCCGTCACGACCTGGTCGTAGAAGTCCGCCTGGCGAACCGTGCGGCCCTTGAATCCCTCGAAGCCTGTGGGGAACACGATGGGAAGGTCGTTGAGCATGAAGGGCCATCCGCCCGTGCCGAGCTCGGAGGTGACGCCAGCGCCCGGGCGTCCAAGGTTGCCGGTAAGCGCGCCGAGCAGGTAGAAGGCGCGGTAGCTCTCCCCCTGGTTCTGGTAGCGCAGGCCCAGCGCGCCGAGGATGTAGGCGTTGGAAGCGGCGACGTACTCGTCGGTCAGCTTGATGGCATCTGCCGCGAGCACGCCCGTGATCTTCTCCTGGTATTCGGGTGTGTAAGGCGCGAGGTGCTCCCCGAGCAGGGTGAACGCCGTCTTGCATATGGTGCCGAACACCTCGAAAGAGCCTTCTAGCTCGAGCTCGGTGGCGCCGGGGATCTCCTTCACCCCGGGCGTGGCGGTGATGACCCCGTGGGCCTTGTCGACGACCAGGTACTTGCCGTCGGCGTCGCGCATGAACTCGCCGGTCATCGTGTTCACGAGGAACGGGGCCACCGTATGCTCCAGCAGGAAGTCGGCCTTGTACTGTCCGCGCGAGACGATGAGGTTGGCCATGCAGAGCGCCAGCGCGGGGTCGGACCCCGGCTTCACCGGGATGAACCAGTCGGCGTACCCGGCAGTGCCGTCGAACAGCAGGCCGATGTCGACGATCTTGGCGCCGCGGCTCTTGGCCTCGACGATGTGGCGAGCCATGCGGTGCTGGTTCTCCACGGGGTTGGCGCCCCATACGATTATGTAGTCGGAGCTGTCGAAGTTGCGCGGGTCGCAGCTCATGTACCTATAGATGTTGCCCAAGTCGTAGTACGCAGCGTAGAAGGGCCCGTTGTCCAGGCCGTAGCCCTCCATGGGAGAAGTGGCACCCCACAGTGCTGCAAAGCGGGTCTGCAGCAACGCTTCCAGACCCATGGACGGCGGAAGCGATGCAGGCACGTACCACATGGCCAAAGCCTCTGGGCCGTACTTCTCGCGAATGTCGAGCAGCTTGTCGGCGATCTCGTCGAACGCCTGGTCCCAGCTGATCTCCTCCCATCTGCCCTCTCCGCGCTCGCCTATGCGCTTCAACGGCTTTGTGAGGCGCTTCTCGTTGTAGACCTGGCGCCACGACATGACGCCTTTCTGGC
>CABVEH010000135.1 GCA_902497215.1 uncultured Eggerthellaceae bacterium
GACAAACGACCCGACCCCACTGTCACGCAATGCACGAAAGCTTGTTTGTGCCAGAGGGCGGCCTTTCGACTATGCCTGCTGCACATATATAAGCACACTTGCAGAATCCACAACTTGCGTTCGAAAATCGTGTATCCTTACGCGAGCCAACACACGAACATGCACACAGACCCTAGGAGCGTCCTTGAAGCTGGTAGTTACCGAGAAGAACGATGCCGCCAAGCAGATAGCAAACCTGCTCGGCACGAAGAAGCCCAAGCAGGACAAGGTTTACAACACCCCCGTGTACAAGTTCGACTACGACGGCGAGGAATGCATCGCCATCGGGTTGCGCGGGCACATCCTGGAACCTGACTTCACGCACGAGCTGGTGTACAAGAAGCGCAGCGGATGGCAGGGCGTGACCGAGGACGGCGAGCTCGTGAAGGCCGACGTCCCCAGCTCGCTTCCCAAGCCGCCCTTCAAGAAGAAGAAGCCGTTCACCACGGACGGCGTCGAGCTTAAGGCGTGGAAGATGGACGCGCTGCCCTACCTGGCGTACGCTCCCATCCAGAAGCTTCCCAAGGAGAAGGACATCATCCGCTCGCTGAAGAACCTGGCGAAGAAGGCCGACTCCATCATCATCGCGACCGACTTCGACCGCGAAGGCGAGCTGATCGGCGCAGACGCCCTGGCGTGCTGCCGCGAGGTGAACCAGACGGCGCCCGCGTCGCGCGCACGCTACTCGTCGTTCACGAAGCCCGAGATCAAGGGCGCGTTCGGCAACCTGGTGGACATGGACACGAACCTTGCCGAGGCCGGGGCCACGCGCCAGGACATCGACCTCATCTGGGGCGCGGCGCTCACGCGCTACCTGACCATCGTGCGCTTCGCCGGGATCGGCAACGTGCGCTCGTCCGGTCGCGTGCAGACCCCCACGCTGGGGCTCATCGTCGAACGCGAGCGCGAGCGCGAGGCGTTCGTGCCGGAGGACTACTGGACGATCAAGGGCGCGTTCGACGCGTCGGCAACCACCGGACCGACCGCCGGCGACGGCGAGGAGGCCTTCGAGGCCACGCACCAGACGTCGCGCTTCAAGTCGCAGGACGCCGCCGACGCCGCCATGGCCGACATACAGGGCGCAAGCAGCGCGACCGTTTCCGAGATCGACAAGAAAAAGCGCACGGTCGCGGCGCCCGTCCCGTTCAACACCACGGCGCTCATGGCCGCCGCGTCCGCCGAGGGCATCAACCCTGGCAGGTGCATGCGCATGGCCGAGAGCCTGTACATGGACGGCTACATATCGTACCCGCGCGTCGACAACACGGTCTACCCCTCCACGCTCGACCTTTCCGAGGTCGTGAAGCAGCTCGAGGGCAACCCGGCCTACGCGCCGTACTGCAAGAAGCTGCTCTCAGGCGGACCCTTGAAGGCCACGCGAGGCAAGAAGGAAACCACCGACCATCCGCCCATCTACCCGACCGCGGCCGCCACCCCTGACGACCTGAACGCGTCGGAGTACAAGCTGTACAACCTGATAGCGCGACGCTTCCTGGCCACGCTTTCGGGGCCGGCGACCATCGAAGGCACCAAGGTCACGCTCGACGTGAACGGGCAGCCTTTCGTGGCCAAGGGCGACGTGCTGGTAGGCAAGGGCTTTCGCGAGATCTACCCCTACGGGCTGAAGAAGGACGAGCAGCTTCCCGCGATGTCCCAGGGGCAGCAGGTCGCCTTCAACGGCGCCACCTGCACGAAGGACCAGACGAAGCCGCCCGCCCGCTACAGCCAGGGCAAGCTGATTCAGGAGATGGAGAAGCTGGGGCTTGGCACGAAGTCGACGCGCCATTCGATCATCGAGCGCTTGTACACCGTGAAATACATCATGAACGACCCCATCGAGCCGTCGAAGCTGGGCATAGCCGTCATCGACGCGCTGGACAAGTTTGCGCCGCACATCACGCACCCCGAGATGACGGCCGAGCTCGAGTCGGGCATGGACGACATCGCCGAAGGGCGCACCACCAAGGACGAGGTGGTGGGAAGCTCGCGCAACCTGCTGGCGAAGGAGCTGTCGGAGCTGATTCCGCACGCCACCGACGTTTCCGAGGCCCTGGGGGACGCCGTGGCGGCAGACGCGTACGTGGGCAAGTGCCCGAAGTGCGGGCACGACCTGCAGCTTCGCGCGTCGCATAAGACGAAGTCGATGTTCATCGGATGCTCGGGCTGGCCCGACTGCGACGTGACCTACCCGCTCCCCAGCGGCAAGGTCGAGTCGGTTGAGGAGTTGTGCCCCACCTGCGGGATGCCGCAGGTGAAGGTGACGGCGTTCCGCCAGAAGCCCCGCGTCATGTGCATCGACCCCAACTGTTCCACCAACCAGGAACCCGAGGTGGTGGTGGGGAAGTGCCCCGTCTGCGCGGCTGCCGGCAAGGACCACGACATGATCGCGCGACGCAACCCCAAGACGCTGAAACGCTCGATCACCTGCGAGAACTTCGACGAGTGCCAGACGCGCTACCCTCTGCCGCCCAACGGGCAGATAATCGCCACCGGCGAGGTGTGCGAGTCGTGCGGGGCGCCGAAGGTGACCATCCAGAGCTCGCGCGGCCCGTGGACCATCTGCCCCAACTTCGACTGCCCTTCGCGCGAGGAGGCGGAGAAGAAGAAGGCCGAGCGCAAGTCAGGCGGCCGCAAGCGCAAGTAGACGCTACTGGTAGAGGCGGTTGCCGTGGATGTCGATGTCGACGTAGGCGGGGAAGTCCTTGACTTCGATGCGGCGCAGGGCCTCGGTCCCAAGGTCGTCCCAGGCTATGGTCTCGCTTGACTTCACGCATTCCGCCAGCAGCGCCGCCACGCCCCCGACGGCGGCGAAGTAGACGCCGCCGTTGCGCATGCAGGCCTCGCGCACCTCGTCGGCGCGCTTGCCTTTCCCGATAGTGGCCACGATGCCCGCGTCCATAAGCGTCGGCGTCGCGAAGTCCATGCGCGACGCGGTGGTGGGGCCTATGGCCCCGAACGGGCGCGTTGGCGTGGCCGGCGTGGGCCCGGCGTAGAAGAGCGCCTGACCCTGCAGCCCGAACGGCAGCTCGCCGTGTTCCTCCAGATAACGAAGGCAGCGGGCGTGCCCGGCGTCGCGCATCGTGTACAGCACGCCGGTGATGCCGACCGCGTCTCCGCTCTTAAGCTTCGCCAGGTCGTCCTTCGCAAACGGCGCGTTCAGTTCTATCGTCTTGGACATGATCGTCTCCCTATTGCTTGACGTGCTGCCAGGTGTCGGCGGCGGGGTTGGGCAGCGTGCGGCCTTCGTCGTCCACCAATTGAACCGTGGCCGACCGCATGGCGCAGCACCCCATGTTGATCGCCAGCGGAAGCGCGGCGATGTGGCACGGCGCGGTGTTCAGGTGCACGGCGATGGCGGTGGGCGCACCACCCAGGGCTCCGGGCCCGATTCCCGTTGCGTTCACGGCGTCCAGCAGCTCGCGCTCGAATGCCGCGGCCTCTTCGCTTTGCGCGGGCGAGCCCACTTCGCGAAGCAGCGCCGCCTTCGCCAGAGACGCCACCTTGTCGAACGTGGCCCCAACGCCCACGCCTATCAAAAGCGGCGGGCACGCGTTCGCGGCCTTCTCGCGCACGCATGCAAGAAGCTCGGCCTTCACGCCCTCGCGGCCGGCCGAGGGCGGCAGCATCACCAGCCTGGACGCGTTGTCCGAGCCGCCGCCCTTTAGCATGACGTGCAGCCTGCACGCCTTGCCGGGCACCAGCTTCACCTCGGTGAAGGCAGGGTTGTTGTCCTGGGTGTTGGCACGGTCGAAGAGCGCGTCCTTCACCATGCTCATGCGCAGGCGTCCCTCGGTGTAGGCCTGCCGCACCGCCGTAGGCACCTCCGAGAACACGTCTCCCGGCGCCGACAGCTCTTCGCCGACCTCCAGACACACCCACACGCTTCCCGTGTCCTGGCATATGGGCATGCCGTCGTTTCTTCCTATCATGGCGTTGCGCACTATGCAGCGCAGCACGCTGGACTCGCGCGAACCCTCGTCGGCGGCCAGCGCCGCGTCGTAGGCCTTCTGCATCGCGTCGAAGCAGTCGGCACGCAGGGTGGCGGCGCATTCGCGTATGCACGAGTAGACCGCGCGTCCCACCTGGGCGGCAGTGATGGGCGTGTCCATGGGCGTCCTTTCGTCCGGCCGGCGCATCCGCAT
>CABVEH010000136.1 GCA_902497215.1 uncultured Eggerthellaceae bacterium
TCCACGGCGGTCTTGCTGGCGATGACCTCCTGCACGAACCTGATGCCCAGCCACTGCGACAGAAGCAGGCCGCCCGACCCGGTGATCGCGATGGTCATGGGCTCGGAGGGATACGCCTCGGCCGCCTGGCGCAGCACGTCGATGATGGTGGCGCGCACGTCGGCGTGGTGGCGCTGGTACACCGACCACAGCACCTGGTTCGAGTCGTCCAGGATGGCGAGCTTCACCGTGGTGGAGCCCACGTCTATGCCGATGTGAAGCGACGCCTTCGCGCCTTCGCAGGCTGCGTCGGCGGCAGCCATGGGCTCGCCGGCGGCGTCAGGCGCACCGCCCTCCGCGGCTTCCGACACGCGCGTGACGCGCATCACGGCCTCGTTCTCGGTGGCGTCCTCTATCTTGACGTACTTGCTTCTCGCCTCTTTGCCTTCGCTCTTACCTTTTTTGCCGAATACAGCCATTGCATGTCCTTAGAATGTTCCTTTTTCAAGGCAAGGATTCTACATTGCGGAATTGGGGTTGTACAGTTCCGCAAGAACGCTCCACAGGGCCTCGTTGCGGCGTGTCGGGGGACGTTCACTTTTGGCACACCGCAGCACCTACCGCACGAAGTTCGTCCTCTCTGGAGGCTCTGGCTTGGGGCGCTCGACGCCGGCCGCGTCGGCGGCCTCCTGGCACTTCAAGAAATAGGCCATGTTGTGGCCGAGCACGCGCATGGTGCGCAGGCCTTCCGCATCCTGCTCGGCATCTTCGGCGGTGACGCCGTACACCATGTTCCAGTAGCTGGACGATATTATGGGCATCTGCACGATGGTGTAGTACTTGTTCAGCTGGTCGAAGGTGCTGACGCAGCCGCCGCGGCGCGCCACGACCACCGAAGCGGCCGGCTTGAAGGGGTAGAGGTTGACGCCGCCCATCGCCTGCGAGTAGAACGATCGGTCCATGAACGAGGTGATTGCGCCGCTCGCGGCCGCATAGTGCACCGGGGTGCCGAACACGAAGCCGTCGTAGTCGGCAGCAAGGTGATTGAACTCGTTCACCACGTCGCCGAAGACGCACTCGCCATCGTGGTCGGCGCAATGCTTGCAGCCAATGCATCCGGCGATGGGCTTGTTGCCCACCCAGAACCTTCCCACCTCGATGCCGTCGCCCTCCAGCGCGCGCTGCACCTCGTCGAGCGCCCGGCTGGTCGTGCCGCTCTTGTGGGGCGAGCCGTTCACCAGCATCACTTTCATGGTTGCCGTCCTTTCCTTGCTACGGTAGTCGGGTCGGGGTGTGATGGAGGTCAAGGTGACATTGGGGTCAGGTCTTTTGTCACATGCAATGCGCTGATGGCATGTGACAAAAGACCTGACCCCAATGTCACCTTACATCCCGACATGCGCATTCGCGTTTCCTCTTTGTACTAATATGAATTGTAATCCAACACCGACCGGCAGAAGGAAGCAGCATGATCGACCAGCACATGTACGACCTGGGCGCCGCGCCCAACAAGATCCGCGAGCTGTTCATGTACGGCCTCGAGCGCAAGGCCCAGATCGGCGCCGACAAGGTGTACGACTACAGCATTGGCAACCCCAGCGTTCCCGCTCCCCCGCAGGTGAAGAAGGCCTTCCTTGACCTGCTGGACGAAGACCCGGTGAAGACGCACGAGTACACCCCGTCTCCCGGCGACCCCGCGGTGCGGGCGGCAATCGCCGAGCACATATCGAAGACGAACGGCGTGCAGGCGAAGGCGTCGAACGTCTACATCACCTCAGGCGCCAGCTCGGCCATCGCCATATCGCTTTGCGCCATCACCAACCCCGGCGACGAGGTGGTCACCGTGTCGCCCTACTTCCCCGAGTACAAGACGTGGACCGAGACGGCGCAGTGCACGCTGGTGGAGGTGCCCGCAGCCGAGCCCAGCTTCCAGATGGACCTGGACGCCATCGAGGCGGCCATCAACAACCGCACCAGCGCGATGATATTGAACACGCCGAACAACCCCACCGGCGCGGTGTATCCGCCCAAAGAGTTGAAGAAGCTGGCCGACATGCTGCGCCGCAAGGAATCCGAACTGGGACGCAAGATCTTCCTGATAAGCGACGAGCCCTACCGCGAGCTGGTCTACGGGGCCGACGTGGCCTACATCCCCTCGCTGTACGACGACACCATCGTGTGCTACACGTGGTCGAAGTCGCTGTCGCTGCCCGGCGAGCGCATCGGATACATACACGTGAACGAGGCGATCGAAGGCGACGACGCCGTGTTCACCGCCGTGTCGGGGGCAGGCCGCGCGCTTGGCTACATATGCGCCCCCGTGCTGCTGCAGCGCGTGGTGGCACGCTGTCTGGACGTTCCGGCCGACGTTTCGGAATACGCCAAGAACCGCGAGGTCCTAACCAGAATGCTGCGCGGGATCGGCTACGAGTTCGTCGAACCCGACGGCGCGTTCTATCTGTGGATGCGCTCGCTCGAACCGGATGCCGAGGCGTTTTCCGAACGCGCAAAGCAGTTCGAGCTGCTGCTGGTCCCCTCGAACAGCTTCGGATGCTCGGGATGGGTGCGGCTTTCCTACTGCATCGCCGAGAAGACGATCCGCGACAGCGAGCACGCCCTGCGCGCGCTGTACGAGAGCTATCAGGCGTAGACGAACGCCTCGGAAGTTGGCCAAAGCAAGGAGCCAGGGGGACGGTTCTGTTGACTCATCCTATCTTCCAAGCATGACATGGTGGCAACCAGATCATTGGTGTGTCAGGCGTAATCGCCGCAAAGAAAGGGCCCCGCAATGCGGGGCCCTTTCTTTTGTTATATGTCGGAACCGAAAGCTACTTGAGGGCGGCCTTCAGGTTCTCCATCTGCTTGGTGCCGAGGCCCTGGATGCGACGGCCCTCGGGAATGCCAAGCTCCTCCATGAGCTTTTCCGTCTTCACCTTGCCGTAGCCAGGCAGGGAGTTGACGAAGGACTTGACCTTCATGCGACCAATGACCGGGTCGTCAGCCTTCTTGAGGGCGTCGTCGGCAGACATGATGCCCATGGAAAGCTTCTTGGTGAGCTCGGAGCGCTGCGCACGGACGACGCGGGCCTTCTCGAGTGCTGCTGCGCGCTGCTCAGGGGTCATGGTAGGTGCTGGCATATTTTTCTCTTTCTCTCGAGCAGACTTCGCCCACCGAAGGCGCGTCCGCAGTTTGTGTGTGGCGCGCGCGAGGCTGGATTTGAAGATGAATTGCGTGCAGCCGGTAATCAAGTAATGAAGATATTAAATCAAAATCCCCCGGGATGCGGGAGAAATTCCAAAATTGTTCCCAGCTACAGCATATTTGGGACAAATGGCGGCATGCCCTACTACATATAGTGTCTTGACATACCGCGAACGGCTTCTTCTGCGCTAGAATGGAACCGTAGGCCGAAAAGGAGACCCTCGAATGAGCCACAGAAACTCCCTCGACGAGATAAGGCTGGGCGCATCGGTGGCGCACAAGATGGCACAGGACCACGTGGGAAGGCCGCTTGCGCATTCGGTGCAGAACCAGACCCTCACCCCCAGCGACATAGAGACCCTGACTATGCTCGAGTTCGCAGCGCAGGACGTGCTGCAGAAGTACTACGCGGCCATGCGCCAGATGGAGACGCGGCTCGAAACGCTGGACCAGGAACTGAAGCTGCGCCAGAACCGCAACCCCATCCACCACATAGAGTCGCGCATGAAGTCGGTGCCTTCCATCTTCGAGAAGCTGAACAGGTACGGCAAGGAGCCAACGCTCGAGGCGATGGAGCAGTACATAATGGACATCGCGGGGCTTCGCGTCATCGTGTCCTACGTGCAGGACGCCTACGACATCCTCGACTATCTGCAGAAGCAGGCCGACCTCGAAGTCGTGACCATAAAGGACTACATAGCCAACCCGAAGAAGAACGGGTACCGCAGCCTGCATTTCATCGTGAAGCTGCCCGTCTTCTTCCTGGAAGGCCGCAAGGACATCCCTGTCGAGATACAGATCCGCACCATCGCGATGGACTTCTGGGCAAGCCTCGAGCACGACCTGAAGTACAAGCGCGTGCATGCCGTGGACGGCGTGGACGTAGGCCCCGAGCTGAAGGAATGCTCCGAAATCATCGAGGGCGTCGAGAAGCGCATGCAGCTCCTCGCCAACGGGCTCTGACAAATAAGGGACGGTTT
>CABVEH010000137.1 GCA_902497215.1 uncultured Eggerthellaceae bacterium
GCCGGCCAAGTCGTCGAGCAGGGCCCCGTCGTCGACATTCTCACGGGTCCCATCCACGAGTACACGCGCGGCCTTCTGGGCTCGGTGCTTTCCATCGAGGCCGGCGGCGACCGCCTGCATCAGGTGCCCGGCTCCGTTCCTTCCCCGAAGGACTTCCCGAAGGGCGACCGCTTCAGACCGCGTTCCAGCCATCCGGACTCGGTGTCGGAGATGCAACCGGTGCTCAAACAGGCGCCAGGAACCGACCATTACTACGCAGAACTGCCTGACGAAGAGCTTGACAGGCTCGGCATTCAGCCTTATGCGCCAGGCGGACCCATCGAGTGGACGGACAAGCTATCATGACGAACCCGAACATGAAATCACACATAGACGCGGAACGCGCAGGTTCGACCCAGGTCTCCAACGACCTGCAGGCCACCGACGGAAGCGTCTCAAGCGCCATGCACAGCGACGCAATGCCCATAGACGAGAAGACGTCGAAGGCGGAACGCGAGCGCGTCGAGGCCGCCGAGGCTGCCGACCTGAAGGCGCACGAAGGCGAGACGCCAATCATCTTCCTGGACGACATCAAGGTGACATTCAAGACGCGCACCGGCTCGCTTCTGCACCCCAACCTCGTGCAGGCCGGCGCGGGCCTCACGCTGAGGCTTTGGCCCGGCGAAACCATCGGAATCGTAGGCGAGTCAGGCTGCGGCAAGTCGACCACCGCGAACGTCATGTGCGGCCTGCAGTCCCCCACTTCCGGCAAGGTCTTCTTCAAGGGCCGCGACGTCACGCGCCGAACGGCGGCCGACAGGCGCGAGATAGGCCGCGTGATCTCGGTCGTGTTCCAAGACCCGGCAACCGCGCTTAACGCCCGCATGACCGTCGCCGACCAGCTGAAGGACCCGATGGTGGTTCACAAGGTGGGAACCCCCGAGGAACGCGAGAAGCGCGTACACGAGCTGATCCACATGGTGGGCCTGCCAGAGTCGGCGCTCGACGCCCTTCCTGGCCAGCTTTCGGGCGGCCAGCGCCAGCGCGTTGCGATCGCCCGCGCCCTTTCGCTCCAGCCCGACGCCATCATCGCCGACGAACCCACCTCGGCATTGGACGTGTCGGTGCGCGCGCAGATCCTCAACCTCCTGATGGACCTGAAGAAGGAACTCAACTTGGCCATGGTGTTCATCAGCCACGACATCCAGACCGTCCGCTACATATCGGACCGCATCATCGTGATGAACGCCGGGCAGGCCGTCGAGGAGGGCACCGCCGAACAGGTGTTCAACGACCCCAAGGACGAGTACACGAAGCTTCTGCTTGGGGCTGCTCCATCGCTTCTCCATCCGGATCTCGGATAATCGCAGCCTTCGCGTAAACAGCATGTCAACTGTCGGGCCGGCGAGACGTCGGCCCGACTTGCGAAGGGCTATCATCTTAGTCACGCTTCAAGGAAGAGAGTTCGAAGGAAAGGACGTTTCCCATGGATCTAAGCAAGTTCCGAGGCGTAATCCCACCCGTGATCATCCCTCTCAAGGCAGACCGTTCGCTAGACCTTCCCGCATTCGAGCTGACCATCAACAGGATGATCGAAGCGGGAGTGCATGGGCTTTTCTTCCTCGGGTCCAGCGGCGAGGTCGCCTTCGTCACCGACGCCGAGAGGAAGCAGATCCTCACCGAGGCCATCGCGATAGTCGACCACAGGGTTCCTGTGCTGGTGGGCGTTATCGACATCGAGACGAACCGGGTCATCGACCAGGTGAAGCGCGTTTCGAAGTACGACGTCGATGCGCTGGTGGCCACGGCGCCCTTCTACGCGCTTGGCGGCCCCTACGAGAACGAGCGCCACTTCCGCCAGATCCGCAAGTGCACCGACCTGCCCCTTTTCGCCTACGACCTGCCCGTCAGCGTGCACACCAAGCTCGACGGCAACATGCTGATGTCTCTCGGAGAGGACGGCGTCATCCAAGGCGTGAAGGACTCGTCGGGAGACGACGTGGCGTTCAGGTGGCTTCTGCTTGAGAACCAGGACGCTGGGCATCCCATGCAGCTGCTCACGGGCCACGAGGTCGTAGTCGACGGGGCCTATCTTGGCGGTGCCGACGGCTCCGTGCCAGGCCTTGCCAACGTCGACCCGTACAGCTACGTCGAACAGTGGAACGCCGCGCAGGAAGGCGACTGGGAGAGGGTCGCCCGTATCCAGGACCACCTGGCACGTCTCATGATGATGACCCGCAAGATCACGGCCACGGTCGGCTTCGGCGCGGGCGTGGGGTCGTTCAAGACCGCGCTCTGGCAGATGGGCATCTTCAACACCAACCAGATGCGCGAGCCCGTGCAGGCCCTGATCGAAGGCGACGTGGAAGCCATCGCCGAGGTCCTTCGCAAGCAGAATATGATCGACCCGGAGGCCCCGATCCGCGAAGGCTGGGAGTAACCCATGGGCGGAAGCGATCAGGCATCCAGACTGGTTCCCATACGCGACTGGTGCCGCGACCAGCTGGCCACGTCGGCCGCCTTCTGGCTCGAGCACGGAATCGACCCCGTCAACGGCGGCGTGTACACGTGCCTCGACAGGAAGGGCGCCGTCTACTCCACCGACAAGAGCGTGTGGATGCAGGGCAGGTGCGCATGGACCTACTCGTACCTCTGCCACGCCTACGGCACACGCCCCGAATGGCTTGAGGCCGCAGCCAGCTGCCTGGAATTCCTGGAAGACCACTGCATCAACCACGGCGCCGGCGACAGGCTCTACTTCACCGTCACCGCCGACGGCCGCCCGCTTCGCCAGCGGAGGTACAACTTCTCGGAAGGCTTCTACTGCATCGGCAACGCCGAGTACTACGGCGTGACCGGCGACGAGGAACACCTGAGGCGCGCCAGGAAGGCGTACGAGGCCATCTATGCGCTCAACTGGGGCGGTATGCAGGACCCGACCGGGCTCGGCCCCAAGACCATCGCCGAGACGCGCTCGGGGCGCTCGCTCGGAGACTCGATGATATTCCTGAACATCATCTCGATAATGCGCCGCGTCGACCCTGCAAACGCAGAAGAGTACGACAGGCACGCCAACGAATGCACCCGCCGAATCGTCGAGGAGCACTTCCGTCCCGACCTTGGCTGCACGTTCGAGAACGTCAACGCCGACGGCCAGCCTGAGCTTGACTATACGGCAGGCCGCGTGGTGAACCCCGGCCACGACATCGAGTGCAGCTGGTTCCTCATGCAGGAGGCCAACTACAGGGGCGATGCAGCCCTCCATTCCACCGCCGAGCAGATATTCAGAACGGCTGCGGAGTCGGGATGGGACGACGAGTTCGGCGGCCTTCTGTACTTCATCGACGCCTGCGGGAAGCCGACCGAGGCCTACGAGCACGACATGAAGCTTTGGTGGCCCCACAACGAGGCCATGATCGCCTCGTCCATGGCCTACCGCGACACGGGCGACGCCTACTACGTCGACTGGCTCGAGCGCGTCGTCGACTACTGCAAGAACCACTTCGCCGACCCGGAGTACGGCGAGTGGTACGGATACCTCCGCCGCGACGGCAAGCCTACGATGCCCCCCACCAAGGGGTCGACCTTCAAAGGCCCGTTCCATGTGCCCAGGGCCTTGTGCATGACCGACCAGATACTTACGGAAACGATTGGAGACTAGCGCGATGAAGTACCTCGGGATCGACTACGAAGTCAAGAACATGCCCGTGCTCGACGACGAGTTCGTGCCCTTCGGCGTGTGGATGAAGGAATACCTCAAAGGCGCCGACGTGCCCATCGCGGTCGCAGTCGAGCGCGAAGACGGCCTGGTGTCGGTGCGCGAGAGCTTCATCAGAGGCCCCGAGTTCTTCGACGCGAACCTTCGCTACGTGGAGCGGCTCATCAAGTTCGAGCTGTGGAGCATAGGCGGGTTCCGCGTGTACGTGACCGGATGCGACGACATAGCGAAGATGCTTTCCGACATGTACGCCCCGTGGGGGTCGCGCGCGTTCGACTACGGGTTCGTCGGCGACGTGTACGAGAAGCCGCTCGAGGTGATTGCCGTGTCGCGGGACGACTTCCCTGCCGCCAACGAGTCGGCCAAGGCCATCGGCGGCCACATGGACGGCTGCCGTATCGGTGCGGGGAACCTTGATGAACA
>CABVEH010000138.1 GCA_902497215.1 uncultured Eggerthellaceae bacterium
TCCATCGCAATCCTGGGGCCCAACGGATCGGGCAAGTCCACCTTCGTCAGCCTGGTGACCCGCGAGGCGTTTCCGCTGCATAGGGACGAACCGCCCGTCGTGTTCCGCGGCGACCCGCGCATGACCCTCGCCGAAGCCAAGAGATGCACCGGCGTGGTGTCGTCGACCATGCAGGACCAGATACGCGTCCATCTTCCTGCGCAGGAAGTGGTGGTCGGCGGCCTCTTCGGCTCGCTGGGGATCCCCGTGCGTCGCAAGGCCACTCCTCAGCAGATGGCGACGGCGCATCGCGCGCTGGACGAGCTCGGCATTGCCGACCTGGCCGAACGCGACATCCTGACGCTTTCCACCGGCCAGGCGCGACGCGTGCTGATAGCACGCGCCCTGGTGAACGAGCCAGACGTGCTGGTGTTCGACGAGCCCTGTTCGGGGCTTGACCCCGAAGGCATGTACTACGTGCGCCGAACCGTCAGCAAGCTGGCGGCCAGCGGGCGCGCAATCATCCTGGTCACGCACTATCTGGAGGACATCGTCCCCGAGATAGAACGCGTGGTGCTTCTGAAGGACGGCCGCATCGAAATGGCGGGAGGCAAGCCCGATGTCCTTGTCAGCGGCAACATATCCCGACTGTTCGGCGTGCCCATCGACGTCGTCGAGAACGCCGGGAGCTATTACATGCAGTTCGGAAGCTGACCGGCAGAAGCCATGTCGTCAGGTCCAGGCGTGTACAAATCCATCCTTGCGGTGCGCGAGGCGCGATGGTTCGACATCGCGGGCTTCTGCATGCGCTTCTACGGCTACATGATGAACATCGGCACCGTGGCCATGCTGACGCTTGCGGGCTATTCGGTGCTCACGGCCGGCTTCGTGTCGTCGGCGATCGCGTTCATGGTGTTCGTCGTGTCGCCGCGAATCGGCAAGCTCGTCGACGAATACGGTCAGCACCGTGTGGTGCCGGTAGCCTCTGCCATCACGCTGGTGGGATTGGCGGGAATGCTGGCCACTGCCCAGCTTCACGGGCCCGAGCCGCTTCTTTATCTGTCGGCGGTGTTCATGGGGTTCATCCCCAACGCCCAGGCCCTGGTGCGTTCGCGCTGGACCTACTTGCTGCGCACGGGCAGGCTGGGGAAGGACGCGCCCGACATCCGCACGATCTTTTCCTACGAAGGAGTGATCGACGACATAGGGTTCATGCTGGGGCCTCCGGCGTCCATCGCCATAGCCACGGCCGTTGCGCCCATAGCGGGCCTGCTTTCGGGCGGCGTGCTGTTCGCCGTGGGGTCGGCCGTGATGACGCTGTCGCGCTCCACCGAACCCGTTCCGGGCTGGACGGTCTCGGAGGCGGATGGCGAGTCGGCCGCGCTTGCTTCAGCATCGACGGAAGGGGAGGCCGAGGCTGCGGGACCTTCGACCACCGTTTCGCACGGTTCGAACGCCGATCCAGCCGGCAGGCGGAAGGCAAAGACCGTCATCCGCGAATACCCCGTCGTTCGCGTGCTGTTTGCTTTGATGTTCTTCGTTGGCTCGTTCTATGGGATCTTCGACACCACCGGGGTCGCGTTTGCTGAAGAGATGGGCGACCCGAACATCGCGAGCATTGCCTTGATGGGGTCGGCCCTGGTGTCGGTCGCCGTCGGTTTCGTGTTCGGGATGATGCGCATGAGCATCGCGCCTTACAAGCAGGTCGTGCTGTTCGCGGTGTTCATCGGCGTGGCTTACGGATCGCTGGCCTTGGTTTTCGACGTGCCCACCTTCTTCGCGGTGTCGTTCGTGGGAGCCGTCTTCTACGCACCGTTCCTCATCACCGCGAATGCGGCCTGCGAGCGCGCGGTGCCAGGAAGGCGGCTGACCGAGTCGATCACATGGATAAACGCAGGGTGCACGTTGGGGTTGGCCGTGGGCCCGTCGCTGGCGGGTGTGGTCGTGGAAGCTTGGGGCAGCCTTGCCAGCTTCGACATGGGCGGGGCCGTGGCGGTCATGGTTCCCGTCACTGCGCTGCTGTGCTTCCGCATAATAAAGCGCGACGTGCGCTCGGACGCCTACGAGGTGGTGGCCGAGATAAAGGGCTAGGCGCCCTCGGCGTCCTTTCAGGCAGGGGTCGTGCGTGGGCATGCAGGCCCTAAGGTTGGATGGCCGCCAGTCAACGCTTTAAGCCCCGCGCCGTATCCGTTGCGGCAATTGCGCTAGACTAATCGGACGCAACAAGAAGGAAGGATGCCGAATGGCTGACAGAGTGATTGACGTTCCAAACGAGAACAACGTTCCCAACATGCCCGACGAGCTGAACCATGTGCTCGTCTATGCGCTTAACGCCGGCCGCGACCTGCTGAACGACGGCAAGATGCTGGTGCCCTTCACGGTGCTGCTGGTGGGCGACACGCCGTTCACGCATCAGCATGCCGGCGGAAATGCACAGGAATGCTACGCCATGGCGAAGCACGAGGTGGAAGGCGCGAAAGGCGCCAAGTCGTACGCATTCTGCTACGACGGATACCTTGACTCAAGCGAGGGGATGAAGGACGCGATCATCGCCGAGGGCGGCGTTCCTGGCGCCGACACCGGCTATGCGATCGGATATCTGTACACGGTCGGCGAGGACGGGAAGCCCAAGGTGAGCACAACGGCCTCGTTTATCGGGAAGGCGCCCAACTTCATGAAGGAGGCAGTCATGTCAGACGAGAACAAGACCCCTGAGGGAATCGACACCGTCGAGGAAGGCGAAAAGCTCGAGCGCGAGAACGCCGAGGAGTTCGGCGAGCCCGTCAAGGACGAGTAAGACGCGAATCCATGTTGATGGCGCGCCGTTCGAGGCGTGCCACGTCAAGCCTTCTGAGCCTCGGAACCTGTTTCCGGCTCGGAAGGCTTTTCCTTTTCCATGGGCTCTGCGGCCTTTTGCGGGCCTTTCCCCTTGCCGCCCTTGCCGCCTCGGCGGAAGCCCATGCGCTGGATGACTATGGCTCCGACCAGGAACGGCAGCCAGAACACTATTCCGCGGTAGACCATGACGGTGGCCATTCCGGCTGCGGTGTTGACGCCGAACAGGCCGAAGCCCACCATAACGGCCGCTTCGACCACGCCCACGCCCTGGGGGACGATCGACACCATGGCGAACAGCGTCGCCAGGACGTAGCCGCACACCAGCGCCTCGATGTTGTGAATCCCGAAGGCGACCCCCACCAGCGCGAAGCAGGTCACCTCGCAGGCTGAGGCTATCAGCGAGCAGCCGAACGCCGCCAGCGTGCGCTTCGGCGTGCGGACGATCTGCTTAGACGACTCCGAGAACGATTCCACGGTGCGTTCGGCCCAGGGGTCGATGGGGTTCTTCTTGAACTTCTTGAGCACCTTGTCGACGAGCCTTTCGATGGGCTTCAGCACCTTCAGCACCAGATGCGGCCTGGTGCCTCCCAGGAACATGACTGTGGCAAGGCCGCCGACCAGCGCGATGGCGATGAGCCCCAGCAGGAACCACCCCGGCTGAAGCCCTACGGTGAAGCTGAGTATGCCGAACGATATCAGCATGATCATGACGAAGCCCGAGTCGATGCACAGTTGCATCAGGAAGGCCGCGCTGGTGCACTTGCCGGCGGGGATGCCCTCCTTGTGGCCGCGGTCGACCACGAGCGACGTTCCGGCAAGGTTGAGCGATGGGGCGATGGTGTTGACGAAGAACGTCCCGAACACCAGTCCGAGCCCCATCTTGAAGTCTATCTTCGCGTCGACTGCATGGAAGCAGGCCTTGAAGCCGAAGCCCTGCGCCGTGTACTTTCCAAGCTGCGCCGCGACGGCCAGCAGAAGCAGGTAGGGCGAGCCTTTCCTCACCGCGTCCAGGAATTCCTTCAGCTGGTCTCCGCGCATAAAGACCACGGCCAGCACGATCACGATGACCAGTCCGGCGATTATCAGGCCTATGTTGCGGTTTTTCTTCACAGGGTGATTATAGCCAGTTGCCCTGCTCGCCGCCCTGCGTCCGGCATGTGTAGATGAGTTGTGACCCTGCGGGCAAGCGTGCTGAAGGTCGAATCGTTTGCCGTGCAGGAGGTCCCGGACTGCCCAACCGAATCCGCGTTCCGCTGCTCGCTTCGCTCGTGCGCTCCACTCCCTC
>CABVEH010000139.1 GCA_902497215.1 uncultured Eggerthellaceae bacterium
CGCCGCAGCCTCGCAAGCGGATTCGCAACGGATGCTTCCGCCCTTCCGAGTTAGTTTGAGTCGGCGACGCGGCGAAGCGAGTCGTTTTCGGCAACTCCTACGAGTTTTGAACCTCCAGAAGCTTGTTGCGAAGGTCGGTCTCAATGCGCTGCATCTCCACCTCGGCCTCGGCGCGCTTCTGGCGGCCCTCCTGCTGGATCTTCACCACCTCGTCGAAGGTGCGGATAAGCGACTCGTTCGTCTTCTGCAGCGTCTCGATGTCGACGATGCCGCGTTCGGACTCGCGGGCCACCTGCACGGTGGACGTCTCAAGCATCTCGGCGTTCTTCTTCAGCATGTCGTTCGTCAGCTCGCTGACGGCGTTCTGCGCCTTCACGGCCTCGGTGGCGTTCGCGATGCCCAGCGCCAGCACCATCTGGCTCTTCCACAGCGGGATGGTGTTCACTATGGTGGTCTGGATCTTCTCGATCATGGTGATGTCGTTGTTCTGCACCAGGCGGATCTGCGGCGCCATCTGCAGCGATATGGTGCGCGTGAGCTCGAGGTCGTACAGCTTCTTCTCGAAGCGCGTGCAGCGTTCGTCGAGGTCGCGGGCGGCCTGTGCGTCCTCGGGGCGGCCGGTCTGGGCCGCCTTGGCCTTCAGTTCGGCAAGCTCGCCCGACCGTATTTCGGCCAGGCGCTTCTTGCCAGCCAGGATGTACATCGTCAGCTCCTTGAAGTACGCCAGGTTGTGCTCGTGCATCTTTTCCAGCGTGGCGTTGTCCTTCATGAGCTGCATCTGCCGCTCCTGCAGCGACTTGACGATCTTGTCGACGTTGGCCTCGGCCTTGTCGTAGCGGGTGCGCATCATCTGGATCTTGTTGGCGCCGCGCTTGAAGAAGCCGAAGAGGCCCTTCTCCTCGGTTGCGTCGAAGTTCTTCAGCTCGGCCACGACGCCCGAAACCAGGTCGCCTATCTCGCCGAGGTCCTGCGTGCGCACGCTCGCCAGCGCGCTTTCGGAGAAGTCGGTCAGCTTCTTCTGCGCGCCCACGCCGTACTGCACGATGAGGTTGCTGTCGTTCAGGTCGATCTGCTTCGAGAACTCGTCGACCATCTTGCGCTCCTCCGCGGAAAGCGCGTCCTCGGCCGCATTGGCGTCCATCTCGTCGCCGGCCGGGCTCTGCGGAACCACCAGCTCTACTTCATCCACTTCGACGGGCGCATCCGTCACGGGTTCGGGCACCAGGGTGAGCTGGGGCGTGGGGGCGTTGCTGAAATCGTCTTGCATCGTCATTTCGTGTCCTTTCCTTCGAAGGCGCCCTCGACGAGGCCTTCCTGTGCGAGAACGGTGTGCAGCACCGAGATGTCGGTGGAAACGTCCCAGGTCATGTCCTTGAATATGGAGTCGAGCAGCCGCTCGAAGGCGACGGAAAGCACGTCCAGCGTCTCTTCGATCTCGCGCTTGGCGGACGTGATGTTCTCGCCTTGCACGGGCTGAGCGTCCAGGTCGGCGTAGGCGTCGAGCAGCTTCACCGTGGTGGGCAGGTAGTAGTCCATCAGCTTCTGCAGGTCGCCGATGACCTCGGGGTGCTGCCCGGCGTACTCGAAGATCTTCTGCACCACCGTCTCGATCTGGTGGATCTTCCGCGTGATTTCCGGGTCGGGGATCTGGTTGTTGATGGCGCGGATGCGCTCGACGTAGGCGTTGCCCTTGGCGAGGAGCTGCTGCTGTTCGCGCGAGAGCCGCACGTCGGAATCGGGCGTGGCCTCGCGCGTCAGGCGGCGCATGTTCTCCTGCTCGGCCTGTCGGCGTTCGAGCTCCACGCACTGGCGGTAGGCCTCGTCGGTGACCATCAGCTGCGTCTCCGACGCGTTCAGGTGGCCTTGCGTGAACATTCCGGCCGAGATCATCTTCTTCAGGTCCTTCACGACGTCGTCGCGGCTGCGTCCCGTCATGCGCGAAAGCGTCGCGACGTCGCACGCCTGGTTGGTGCCCAGCAGTCGCTTGTACTTGAGGAAGCGGTCGGCGAAGCCGATCTTTCGCACGCCGGCCGCCAGCATGGCGACGCTTCCCCCCAGAAGAGCCAGCATGGCCACGGCTACGGGGACGAACCCGCTTCCGACGAGCGCCGCGCCTATGAAGGTGGTGACGGCACCGCCCGCGAAGGCCAGCCCGAGCACGGTGCCTCCCACGGCAAGCCCTACGCCTGCGGCCTTCGTGCTTCCGCCCTTCGCAAAGCGCCACTTCACGGCGTTGAGCGCCTCCTGCTGCTGGCGGCGCGCCATGGCCGCCTGCTGGCGCTGCTGGTACATCATGGCGGCCTGCTGGCGCTTCCTAGCGTCGGCCTGCTGGCGCGCGTTACCTTCGGCAGCCTTCTGCTGCGCGGCCTGCTGGGCGCTCGCCAGGCCTCGCCCGATGGCGTCGGTGGCGGCGTTTATTCCCTGCTCGACGGTTTGGCGCAGCGCGGTGTAGTCCTGGTTCGCGATGGCGTCCTGCACCGCGTCGCGAATCTGGTCGCCTATGTTTCCCTGTTGACTCATCTGCGTACATTCTACCCCGTGTTCGCCGGGCCTCCGTTCTGATTACGTTAAACTTTGGGCAACACTCAAGCGCACGGAAAGGCGAAAGATGAAAGCTATCATCCCCGCAGCCGGGCTCGGGACCAGGTTCCTTCCCGCAACGAAGGCCATCCCGAAGGAAATGCTCCCCATAGCGGACAAGCCCGTCATCCAGTACGTCGTGGAGGAAGGCCTGGCCTCCAACGCCGACGAGGTGGTCATAGTGAACTCGCGCACCAAGCAGGCGATAGAGGACCACTTCACGCCCGACCCCGACCTGGTGGCGCACCTGCGCGGCAAGGGCAAGGGCGCGCTGGCCGACGCCGTGGAGCACGCCGGTTCGCTGAACGTCGGGTTCGTGTACCAGGACGAGGCGCTGGGGCTTGGCCACGCGATACTCTGCGCCAGCCAGAAGGTGGAAGGCGAAGGCTTCTACGTGCTTCTGGGCGACGTCATAGTCCCCGGGTGCAACATGCTTCCCGCCATGCAGGCAGTGTCGGACGCGCATGGGGGCGCGTCGGTGATCGCCGTCATGCCCGTGCCCGACGAAGAGGTCGACCGCTTCGGGATCATATCCGGCACCGAGGTGGAAGACGGCGTGTGGAAGGTTGACAGGCTGGTGGAGAAGCCGGCGCTGGCGGACGCACCCACGAACCTTGCGGTGTTCGGGCGTTACCTCTTGACCCCGCGCGTGATGGAGCTGCTCGAGGACGTGAAGCCCGGCGTCGGCGGCGAGATACAGCTGACCGACGCGCTGGACGCGCTGCTTCTGGAGGAGGAGATGTACGCGCTGGTGATCGACCCGGCCGACGGCCTTGACAGCGGCACCATCCCCAACTGGCTCGCCGCCAACGAGGCCCTGGCGAAGTAGGGCCCGCGTGCCATTGGAACACATCTAACGGCACGCCCTTCACGATAGGAGCAACCATGTTCTCACCGGCTGACTTTTCCGACCTGCCCGAGTTCGGAGCGGGGCACTACACCGACCTGGAAGCGCTCACCGGGTGCACTGCGTTCGTCGCGCGCGGCGACTGCGCCGAGGGCGTCACCTGCGCGGTGGACGTGCGTGGAGGCGCCCCCGCCACCCGCGAGACCGACCTGCTTCGTCCAGAGAACATGGTGCAGAAGGCCAACGCCGTGGTCATAGGCGGCGGCTCGGCGTTCGGGCTGGAGGCCGCCTGCGGCGTCATGGAGGAGCTTGCCGGGAAGGGCATAGGATTCGCGCTCGCCGGCTTGCACGTGCCCATAGTTCCTGCGGCGTGCCTGTTCGACCTGCCTGTGGGAAAGCCGGCGTGGCCCGACAAGGCCGCTGGACGCGCCGCCTGCGGGGCCGCGTTGCAGTTCGACGGGGCCGACCTCGCGCAAGGCGTCGTCGGCGCTGGCACTGGCGCCACCGTTGGCAAGATGGGCCTTCCCGAACAGGCCATGAAATCGGGCTTCGGCTGGAGCGGCCTCCGCATGGGAGAGCTGGTGGTGATAGGCTGCGTCGCCGTGAACGCGTTGGGCAACGTGGTGGCCGAGGACGGAAGCTGGCTGGCGGGAACCCGCGACGCCGAAGGGA
>CABVEH010000140.1 GCA_902497215.1 uncultured Eggerthellaceae bacterium
TTCAGGCCGCGCAGTATTGCCCTCCGCCGAGCGGCTCGAGCGCCTGCGCCGCGAAATCGCCGACGCGCGCGCCAGCCTCGACGCCCAGAAGGCGGCCTGGCAGAACGAGAAGGACGTCATCGTCGGGGTGCAGAACCTGAAGGCCGAGCTCGACGCCGCGCAGCTGGAAGAAGAGCGCGCCACCCGCAACGGCGACCTGGGGCTCGCGTCCGAGATCCGCTACGCACGCATCCCGCAGCTGCAGCAGCAGCTGCACGAGGCCGAACAAACGCTCGCGCAGAACCAGGAGGCCGGCGCCATCCTCAAGGAAGAGGTTTCGGAGGACGAGATAGCGCAGGTCGTGTCCACGTGGACCGGCATCCCCGTCACCAAGATGATGCAGGGCGAGATGGAAAAGCTCGCCGACCTCGAAGAAGAGCTTCACAAGCGCGTCATCGGGCAGGACGAGGCGGTCAACGTCGTGGCCGGCGCAATCCGCCGCAGCCGCGCGGGGCTTTCCGACCCGGAAAAGCCCATAGGCTCGTTCATGTTCCTTGGGCCCACCGGCGTCGGCAAGACGGAACTTGCCAAGGCCCTTGCGGAATACCTGTTCGACAGCGAGAAGGCCATGGTGCGCATCGACATGTCGGAATACATGGAGAAGTTCAGCGTGCAAAGGCTCATCGGCGCCCCTCCCGGATACGTCGGCTACGACGAGGGAGGCCAGCTAACCGAGGCCGTGCGCCGGCATCCGTACTGCGTCGTGCTCCTCGACGAGATCGAGAAGGCGCATCCCGACGTGTTCAACGTGCTTCTGCAGGTGCTCGACGACGGAAGGCTCACCGACGGCCAGGGCCGCGTGGTCAACTTCAAGAACACCATCATCATCATGACCAGCAACATCGGCTCGCAGATCATCCGCGACCACATGGCCGAAAGTAACGCGTTCGACGCCATGGAGAACAGCAACGGCGAAATCGGGCTCGACCCGGCCAGCCGCGGCGAAACGGTCGGCGAGATGATGGAAGACGTCGTGCACATGACGCCCGAGCAGGCCGCCAAGCGCATGGCCGAGTTCGCGAACCAGATGCAGGACGCGCTGCGGAACCACTTCCGCCCCGAGTTCCTGAACCGCATCGACGACATAGTCACGTTCAACGAACTCTCCATCAGCGCCATCGAGCCCATCGTCGACATCCAGCTTGAGGAAGTCCGCGACCGTCTGGCGAAGCGCCGCGTCACTCTCGACGTCACGCCGGCGGCAATGGAACACCTGGCCATCGACGGATTCGACCCGGTCTACGGCGCGCGCCCGCTCAAGAGGCTCATCCAGCGCCAAATCGTCGACCGCATCGCGGGCGAGGTCATCAAGGGGCAGCTGTTCGACGGAAGCCACGTGCTGATCGACATCGGGCCCGAAGGCGACTACACGTGCCGCATCGAAGGCCCCATGCAGCTCGACGGCGACATCGCCGCCGACATGGACGACCTTATCGCAGAGTTGGAGGGTGACGAAGACTAGGCAGTGTGTCAGGGGCGTTCACTTTCGACACATTTCTTGCAGGCCGACGTAGGGGAGCACTTGATGTGCTCCCCTTTGCCTTTTCTGCTATAAGTAGGTGCTGCAACGACGAAACCACCAGGGGATAGGCGGCGCGGAATGGCGATCGTATTCAAGCACGAAGGCAACATGCACGACGCGTTCAACGTGCGTGCGAACGTGTTCATGGTGGAGCAGGGCTTCTCCTACGACTTCGACGTGATAGACGGCCATCCCGACGTCGTGTACGTCACGGCCTACGACAGCGAAGCCGGCGACCCCGAAAGCCCCATAGGCACCACTCGCATCTTCCCAGCGTCCCTTGAGCACCAGTTCCCCGAAGACATGGACGCCGCGCCCGACGCTTGGGTGGTGGGCCGCATCGCCGTCATGCCTGAGGCGCGCCACTGCGGGCTCGGCTCGCTCTTGCTTAAGGAATCCGAACGCGTCGCCGCCGACGCCGGCGCGTCCGAGATGCAACTCCACGCGCAGGTGCGCGCCATGCCCTTCTATCACGCCAACGGCTACGTGGAATACGGCCCCTACGCCGACGACGAAGGCGTCCCGCACCAGTGGATGCGGAAGATACTTCGTCCTTAAACGGCCGAAGTATTGCCAGACGCTGCAGTAACTTCTGCACGTCAGGGGCGTTTTGTGGGATACTTAGCAAGCTATTTGCAGAAGGGAACGCGCAATCCCGCGCGCTCGAACTTTGCGACCCGCAATGAAAGGGGACTTATGAAGTTCAAGAAACTTGCAGCGTTCGCTGCTTGCGGCGTCCTCGCCGCATCGCTCGGCCTGGCTGGCTGCTCCGGTGGCTCCAGCTCCAGCAGCTCGTCGGCCTCCAGCTCCAGCTCGGCCGCAACCGAGGCCACCGAGGTCACGCTGCTGAACGACGGCCAGCTCACCATCATCACCTCTCCGGACTACCCGCCGTTCGAGAACATCGAGAACGGCGAGCTCGAAGGCTTCGAGATCGACCTCGCCAAGGCCGTCGCCGAGCAGATGGGTCTCGAGCCCAACTTCGTCCAGATGCAGTTCGACACCATCATCCCGGCCATCACCGCCGGCGGCCAGGGCGACGTCGGAATGTCCGGCTTCTCCGTCGACCCCGACCGTGCCAAGGAAATCGACTTCACCGAGTCCTACTACGTCGACGACCAGGCCGTCGCCGTCATGCAGAACTCCGGCATCACGGAAGAGAACGCCGCCGAGGCGCTGAACTCCGCCGGCATGATCATCGCCGTGCAGACCGGCACCACCGGCGAGACCTACGCCCAGGAGAACTTCCCGAACGCCACCATCCAGGGCTATGGCAACTCCACCGACTGCTTCGCTGCGATGCAGTCCGGCCAGGCCAACGCCGTGTGCACCAACCTCGCGGTCGTGCAGCGCATGATCGACACCGCCTACAGCGACGCTCAGATCGTCATCGAGGTGGCCACCGGCGAGGAGTACGCTGCCGTCGTCTCGCAGGACAACCCTGAGCTGACCAAGCAGATCGACGAGGCGCTGAAGACCCTGCAGGAGAACGGCACCATCGAGGAACTCACCAACAAGTGGTTCTAGGTCGTCAAGGCGTTCAGCCGAACGCCGAAACAGCCTGACGCTGCGGCTTCCTGCAGCACCCCGCCTCGCCTCGCATCAAGGCAATCGGGACCTGCAGGAAGCTGTTCACTCGCAGACCATGCACACGAGAATCATCAACATATCCAAACGCATAGCGCTGGCCATCCTGCTGGCGCTATTCGCGTTCACGGCAGCCCTTCCCGCCATCGCGCCCCAGAAGGCCTACGCGCTCGAAACCGCCAAGGCCACGGCGCGCCCCAACGGTGACTCCGGGTCCGAGGTGTACGGCGGCTCCGAGACGCGCATAACCTGGGAAGGCCAGGCGGCCGCCGACGAGGCCATCACGCAGCTAACGCTCACGCTTCCCGAAGGCACCCAGTTCGGCGTCGACGACGCGCGCGTCACCCTGCTTTCAGGCGAGAAGAACATGGACCGCACCGTAATCGATGCGGAAGTATCCGCTGACGGCGACACGTTCGTCGCCAAGTTCCCCGAGGCGTACGGCCCCGGCGGATATTTCCGCATCGAACTTTACGAGGTCTTCTTCCCCGCACAGGGCGGAAGCATGCCGCTTTCCGGCACCTACACGCTGGAGGACGGCACCACGCTGCCCTTCGAGGCCGACCCGATCGAAGTGGTCACCGTGTCGGCCACCGACCAGCTGGCGAAAAGCCTCGAGCAGCAGGAATGGGTGCAGGCGTGGAACTCCAACAAGTTCCTGCGCCTGTTCTTCAACCCGTCGCTCATCGTCAGCAGCATCCCCATAGTGTTCAACGGGTTCCTGCTTGCCATAGCCATTGTGGCCATATCGTTCCCGTGCGCCATTCCCGTGGGCCTGGCGTTGTCGCTCATGCGCATGTCGAAGTTCCGCATCCTGCGCGGCATCGGCTCGCTCTACGTCAACGTGGTCCGCGGAACGCCGCTGTTCCTGCAGATCTACATCGCGACGATCATCTTCGCGTCGTAGACCATTTCCATG
>CABVEH010000141.1 GCA_902497215.1 uncultured Eggerthellaceae bacterium
ATCTTCTGACCGGGAAGGACGTCGCCGTGGTAGACCCACACCTGGACGCCGATGGCGCCCATCTGGGTGCTGGCGGTGGCGAATCCGTAGTCGATCTTCGCACGCAGCGTCTGCAGCGGCACGCGGCCTTCGCGGTACCATTCGCGGCGGCTCATCTCGGCGCCGCCCAGGCGGCCGGAGCACTGGATTCGGATGCCTTTGGCGCCCGACTTGCGCGCGGACTGCACGGCCTTGCGCATGGCGCGGCGGAAGGCGACGCGGCCTTCGAGCTGCTCGGCGACGGACTGCGCGATGAGCTCGGCGTCGAGCTCGGGGCGCTTCACTTCGACGACCTCGATGTTGACGGTGGCGCCGTCGGCGATCTTCTCGAGCTTCTTGCGAAGGGTGTCGATCTCGGCGCCCTTCTTGCCGATGACCACGCCGGGACGCGCGGTGGTTATGACGACGCGGAGCTTCTCGCCTGCGCGCTCGATCTCGATCTTCGAGACGGCGGCACGGGCCAGGTACTTGTCCAGGTACTTGCGGACCTTGATGTCGTTCTCGAGGACGTCGGCGTAGTCCTTGCCTGCATACCAGCGGCTGCGCCAGTCCTCAGTGATGCCCAGGCGGAAACCTGTGGGGCTTACTTTCTGACCCATTGGCTTTAAGCCTCCTCTCGGGGTGCGACGACAATGGTGATGTGGCTCGTGCGCTTGTTGATGCGCGAAGCGGAGCCCTTGGCGCGAGGGCGGATGCGCTTGAGCGTGGGGCCCTCGTCGACGAACGCCTTCTTGACAACGAGGCCGGAGGCGTTCAGGTGGTTGTTGTGCTCGGCGTTCGCCACTGCGGAGTTCAGCGTCTTCTCGACGGTCTGGGCGATTCCGCGGTTGGTGAAAGCGAGGATCTCGCGGGCCTGCTCGACGGACTTGCCGCGGACCAGGTCGACGACGACGCGTGCCTTGCGGGGCGAGACGCGCACGAACTTGGATACTGCCTTGACTTCCATTATTCAGCGCCTCCCTACTTCTTGCCCTTGTCGGCGGAATGCCCGCGGAAGGTGCGCGTGGGAGAGAACTCGCCCAGCTTGTGGCCAACCATGGATTCCGTGACGTAAACCGGCACGTGCTTGCGGCCGTCGTAGACGGCGATCGTGTGGCCGACCATCTCGGGGAAGATGGTGGACGAACGCGACCATGTCTTGATGACGTTCTTCTCGCCGTTCTCGTTCATCTTCTGGATGCGACCGAGAAGGCGCGGCTCCACGTAGGGGCCCTTTTTCAGACTTCTGCTCAACTTTTACTCCTTCTCGGCTACTTCTTGCGACGACGGATGATGAGACGGTCGGACGCCTTGCCCTTCTTGCGGGTGCGGTGACCCTTGGTGGGGACGCCCCACGGCGTGACGGGGTGGCGGCCAGAGGTCTTGTTCTTGCCCTCGCCGCCGCCGTGCGGGTGGTCGACGGGGTTCATGACGGTGCCGCGGACGGTGGGACGGACGCCCATCCAGCGCTTGCGGCCGGCCTTGCCGATCTTGATGTTGGAGTGCTCGGCGTTGCCTACCTCGCCGACGGTTGCGCGGCACGTGAGGAGCACGCGGCGCATCTCGGAGGAAGGCATGCGCAGGATGGCGTACTTGCCCTCCTTGCCCATCAGCTGGATGGAGGTGCCGGCCGAACGTGCCATGGAGGCACCCTTGCCAGGCTGGAGCTCGACGCAGTGGACGAGCGTGCCGACGGGGATGTTCTCGAGCGGAAGCGCGTTGCCGGGCTTGATGTCGGCGTCAGCGCCGCTCATGACGACGTCGCCCACCTTCAGGCCCTTGGGATGGATGATGTAGCGCTTCTCGCCGTCCTTGTAGTTGAGGAGGGCGATGCGCGCGCTGCGGTTGGGGTCGTACTCGATGGTTGCGACCTTGGCCGGGACTCCGTCCTTGTTGCGCTTGAAGTCGATGATGCGGTAGCGGTTCTTGTTTCCGCCGCCCTTGTGACGCGTGGTGATGCGCCCGTTGTTGTTGCGACCCGCCTTGTTCGCCTTCTTCGCCAGAAGCGACTTCTCAGGCTTCGCCGTGGTTATCTCGGCGAAGTCGGAAACCGTCTGGAAGCGGCGGCCGGGGCTGGTCGGCTTGTACTGCTTTACTCCCATTTCTTTCCTTTCCTTCCCTTTGCTCGCGCGCCTCTCCGCACACCAAAGGGATAGCCCGTTCGGACCGACGATTGCTTTCCCAGAAATGGAGGCTTCCTGGGTCTACGCCGCCTGTCCACGCGTCCGGGTGTGCCCATACGCACACAGACGCGAAACTGAATGATAACACAAAGACGCCCTCACGCTGGAAAATATCGCGCAAGGGCGTGTGGGATTCGCAATCGGGAAGGCGAGGGATGCTGCGACGAACAGATTTCGGCTCCCGCGGCGTCTCTGTTATCACGAGAATCTGTTGCCTATTCCTCCACGTAGTTGATGTCGGCGTGCTCGACCGCGTAGACGTTGGCCTTGTAGCGCTCGGCGGACTCGCGCAGCGCGAAGCCCTGGCCGCGCAGCTCGATCTGCTCGCGAAGCTGGCGCGGGTCGGCCTGCGGGTTCATGGCGTGGCACACCTGGTCGTAGTCGGAGTCGGTGGCGACGAGGCCGAAGTGGCGGAACACGGCGTCGAGCGCATAGCCCTGGACGATCACCTCGCGCGCCTGCATCATCAGCATCATGCTGACGTTTGACTCGCCGCCGTTCTGCTCGACGAACTGGTCCCAGTCCTGGCCTTGGCGATGAAGGTCGGCCCTGATGCCGTCGCGCAGCTGCACCATCATGTTCTCGTACACCTCGTCGGCGATCTTGCCCTGGAAGCGCTTCGCCCACTCGGCGGCAACCGCCTGCCTGATGTAGGCGTCGTAGCTCTCGCGCTGGGACACCTCGATGCTCTTGCGGATGCTGGTCTTCAGCTCTTCGGCGGTCTTGAACCATGGCATGCTCTTCGAGACCCACTCGTCGTCGATTTCAGGGGTCTGCTCTACGAGCAGCTCGAGTATCTCGACGTCTGCGTCCACGCGCTCGGTGGTCTCGTTGAAGTCATCGTCGAAGGATGGGCCGTCGAACGAGATCGACTTCTTCTCGCCCACCTTCATGCCCTGCACCTGCGAGTCGAAGCCCTCGGGCATGTGCCCTGCGCCCACGGCGTAGGTGCGCCCGGTGGTGGAAAGCCCGCGGAAGGGCTTGCCGTCCTCGCCTGTGGCCTCGATGGCGATCTTCACGAAGTCGCCAGGCGCCACGACATGGTCGGCGTCGGCAGACTCGTCCTTTACATAGGCCGTGTACTGCTGGCGCATGTTGTCCAGCTCGGCCTGCACCGCCGACTCGTCGACCGAGAACTTCACGGCCTCGACCGTGACCGGGTCGTAGGACGTCAGCTCGTATTCGGGGCGGAGGGCCACCGAAAGCTTGAACCTGTACTCCTTGCCGCGCTCGAGGGTGCCGCCAGACTCGACCTTGGGCATGTACGCCGGGATGATGTCGCGCTTGTCGAGCGCCATGGGCACCAGCGCCGCAGCGGCCTCGTTGGCGACTATTTGGTCGAGGTTCTTGATTCCCATCTTCTCCTCGGCCACCTGGGCCACGGTCTTGCCCTTCTCGGGCATGAGCCCCATCGAGTTGGCAAAGCCCTCCTGGGCGAACTGCAGGACCTTGGCGACGTCCTGCGGGGTGGCCACGGCCTCGAGCACCACGTCGTTCCCGTCCTTCTTGACCTGCTTGACCTTCATTGAAGACACTCTCCTGTTCCTAGGTTGTTTTCCGAAAGGATTGTAGCATCTACTACCACTCCAGCAGGTCGGCATCCATGGGGCTTTCCTGAACCTCGATGGCGTCGACGTGCCCTTCGCGGATGCGTATTATGCGGTCGGCGATGGCTTCCAGCGCCGCGTTGTGGGTTATCACCATGACGCACTTGCCGCTGTCGTAGCACGTCTTCTGGAGCAGCTTGAGTATGGCCTTCCCCGTCTTGTAGTCCAGTGCGCCCGTGGGCTCGTCGCACAGCAGCAGCTTCGGGTTCTTCGCCAGCGCGCGGGCTATGGCCACGCGCTGCTGCTCGCC
>CABVEH010000142.1 GCA_902497215.1 uncultured Eggerthellaceae bacterium
GTCGTGCGGTCGTGGGAAGGATGGCTGGCTTCGCCGTCGGGCCTTGGAGAGTCGGACGCGCGACATCCTGTCGCCTGTCTTGTTGGGCCGGGCCTCGAAGGCGTCCCCGAGGAGGCCCCCATGGTGCTCGACGTGCTGCGGCTCTGCCGGAACCCGGTCGTCGTCGACGGAGGCGCCATATCGGCGCTCGCCTCCGAAGGGGGAAGGGCGGCCTCTTCGCTCCGGGCCGAGGCGGCCCTTGTCACCGTCGTCACGCCACACCTCGGAGAGGCGGCCAGGCTCGCGGCGCCCTTCAAGGAGAAGCCGCCCAAGGGCCCCTCGTCCGAACGCAAGGAGCTCGCGCGGTTCGCCCAGAAGCTTTCCGACTGCTACGGCGCGACGATGGTCCTGAAGGGTCCCGACACCTACATCGCCTGCGCGAAGAACCCTCCCGACGGCTCCGACGACGTGGTGCGCGTCATGGACTCCGGCACTCCAGCGCTGGCCAAGGCCGGAACCGGCGACGTGCTTTCGGGCATGCTCGCGTCTCTTCTCGCCCAGGGTCTTCCTCCCCTCAAGGCCGCCGAGCTCGCGACGTCGCTTCACGCCCGGGCCGGATGCGTCGCGGCGCGCAGGCTGACCGAGGTGTCGGTGTGCGCCACCGACGTGGTCGAGTGCATAGCGCAGGCCGTCTCCGACATCTGTTGATTTGAAGGAAGCCGCGCGTTCGCAGCGTGCGGGGCGTCTTTCAATCCTTCAAGTGTATAATCACGCATGAAAGCAGTGTTCCGGCCGCGACATGCGGCTGGATGCCTTGGGAAACGCGCTTTTTGTCGAACACTATACGCACGCGACTGATTGACACATGGCCAAGAAAAAGAAGAAAAAGGGCGGAAAGCTCCCATACGTGCACATCGACGTCCTCCCTGGCGAGGACGCGTCCAATCCCGACGTGCCCGAGGACCCGGATCCTGCCCAGGGCAAAGGCGCCGGTTCTGCACGTCAGGCAAGCGGTTCGAAGGGCGTGCCTTCGGGGCAGCAACCCGGATACGAGCAGTATCCTGCCGAGGTGATATCGGCGTCCGAGTCCGGGTTGTCGAAGAAATCGCTGGAAGGCGCCGAAAACGACGAGGTCGTACCCTTCGTCATTCCGGTCTTCCGCAAGTCCGACATCCCACAGGGCGGCCAAGGCGCGCAGGGCCAGCAGCCCGGTTTCGCAGCCGGCGCCTTCCCGCCGATAGGGCAGGGGGCAAGTCCGCAGCAGCATCTCGCGCAGATACAGAACGACCTTCTGGCCCAGCACGGCATAGCCCAACGCCAGGCAGGTGCGCAGGTTCCGCATCAGCCTATGGGGCAACAGGCGGCCAATCACGGCAATGCAAGCCAGCCCATCCAGCCGCAACGCGTCCAAAACGGTGCGCCGAATGCGGGCCAGATGGGCCAGCAGGCCGGTCCGGGAAGAGGGAACCCCAGACAGTCGATGCGTCAGCCGTCCTCAAAGCAGCCGATGAGGCAGCAGGCCGCCCCTCATGCGACGCCGCCGCTGCAGCAGCAGGCCCAACGCGGCGCCAACCTGTCGCAGGGGGTTCCGAATCAGGGGACTCCATCCAATGGGTCTGCCTACGGCAACGTCCCTCAGGGACGTCCGTCTCCCCAGGCCCAGCGCATGAACGGGCAGGCGCGTCCGCAAGGCGCGCGCCAGTCCACCGGGCAGTTCTCTCCCGTGGCGGCCCAGACGCCACGTGGAATTGCGCAAACGCAGGGAACCGCAGGCGCCCCAGGTCCTGCCAGAGGCAACGCGATGCCCGCCCAGGCAGCCTCCTCCCCGGCTTCGACGGGGAACATGAGGGCGGTGGCGGCAGCCGCAGCCGCCAGGTCCGACCAGGTGCGAATGCATTCGGCCTTCGGAGCCGTCCAGGCGAAGGCCGCATCCCAGCAGCCCTCTTACGCCTACGGGCCAAGGCAGATGGTCCAGCAGCCTTCGCCCATGCAGGCTGCGCAGCAGCCCTTTGGCGCCCCCGTGCAGGGAGCCCGTCCGCAAGGGGCTGCGCCGCGGCAGGCCTCCCCGGGAAGCTCGGGGTCATTCGCACCCGTCTCGGCCCATGCCGTCCAGGCTCCATCCGCGGCGCCTGCCCCGTCTGCCGCGCCCAAGTCCAGCGACAACCCGCCTGCAGACAAGGTCGGCGACCCGCTTCTCGACGCCAAGGCCATTGAGGAGAGCCCCATGTTCGACAAGCCTCCCGTGTCCATCGAGGAAGGCATGCGCAAGTCGACGTCGGGCCGCAGGACGCGCCGTCGCGTTTTGGTTACGCTCCTCGTCGTGTTGGCGCTTGCCGGCGGAGGCACCGGCGCCTATGTGGCGCTTTCCCACCAAGGGGTCGTCCCGCAGATAAGCATAGAGACGAAGACCGTCCCCGTCACTCCGCAAGGCTCGTCGTCGCAGGCTGGGTCCAGCTCTTCGGCGTCAAGCTCCGCCGGGTCCTCGTCGGCTTCGTCCGGAACCGGCAGCGGCGACCTTTCGGGCACCGTTGTGTACCAGTACTCGGCGAATACCGCCAGCGGCGTGCAGTACAAGGTCGAGGAGACGGTATCATTCCAGGCTAACGGAGACTGCCAGTCGTCCACGATGAACATGACGTTCCCCGACGCCGCGTCGGCGAAGACGTTCACGGACAACCTGGCAAGGGACTACGGTTCCAGCTTCAAGCTCGACTCGCTGAACGGTGAGAACGCGGTGGTGACCATAGACAACAGCGGTCTTCACCTCAGCAGGGACGAGTACGAGAACGCGCTGCGCTACAGCGTGGTCGACTTGGTAGTGCTTGGGAAGTAACAGGGAGGCGACCGTGAGCAAGACCTCAAAGAACTCGATGTCCGAAGACGAGCTGCTGTCTGCCCTGGGCTTCTCTGCCGCCCCGGAACCCAAGGAAAGCAAGGGCGCCTCGGCGCCTTCCGTCATCGACGGGGAAGTCCTGATTGACATCCTCGCACCCGAAAGCAAGCCGGCCAGAAGGTCGCGGGCTTCTTCCGAGAGGGAACGTGCCAGGGAGGAGCAGGAGCGCGAGAAGAGCCTGCGGTCGAAGGAATGGAAGCGCGAGCTCGAGCAGCAGCAGATGCGTGCCGCCGCCCTGGCCGAGGAGCAGGCGGCCGCCGAGCGTGCCGCTGCCGAGAAGGCCGCCGCAAGGTCGAATTCGCAGCCTTTGATTCCCAACTCGAACGACATGCGCGACATAGAGGACGTCGCCGTAATAGCTAACGAGAAGCGCCGTGCCGCCGACGAGGTGGAACGCAGGCGGCTTGCCATGCAGGAGCAGGTCCGCCGGCGCCAGGAAGAGGTGGCCGCCGAGGCCAAGGCCGCTGCCGAACAGGCACGCCGACGTGCGGAAGAGCAGGAGGCGTCCCGTCGCATGCAGCAGGACGACCGCTTGCGGCGGCCGTCCTCATCCCAGCCCTTCGCGCAGCGCGTTTCGAACGAGACTCCGCGCAGGCAAAGGCCCTACGGCGAACAGGGCGCCGTCTCCGGGCAGCCCCAGCGCAATTCCCAGCCGCTTGGCCCATCTGCGCAGCAGGGCCGCCCCATGGCCCAGGGCGGAAGGTCTTCCTCCCAGCCTTTGCGCCCTTCGGCGTCGCAGCCTTCGCGAAGCGGGCAGATCATGCCGCGGGGGCCCAGGCAGGTCGAATCGCCGGCGCGTCAACGGCCCCAGGGGTTCTCGCAGGACCTTTCCAGCCAGCCTGTCGCGCAGCAGAACGTGCCCGTGCAGCAGGCTTCCGTCACGCCTTCCGTGCCGCCCGAGCCCTATCAGGCTTCAGCGCAGCAGCCCGAACGCGTCGAGCGCAAGCGCCCCAAGAAGGAGCGTGCGCAAAGGCCCGACGAAGACCGGGTCGCGCCGCAAGGCAAGGAAAGCCCGCTGGGCGTCGTACTCATCGTGCTGGCGGTGCTTTGCGTGCTGGTCGCCGCATCGCTTCTCACGGGACTTTGGGACATCAGCAATCTGTAGCTTAATATCGTCGGAAACGATATTAAGCCTGACGCTGCGCGGCGCCCCAGCGGTTCCCCTTCGCCCTCCAAGAAACCCTC
>CABVEH010000143.1 GCA_902497215.1 uncultured Eggerthellaceae bacterium
GCGGGCGTACATGGACGACCGGTCGTTTTTTGAGAAGGGTATCTCGGTGCAGTAATCGAAGCATCCCGACGCTCGCCATGTCGAGATCAAGAAGAGTGTCATAATCCACTTCGAGCACTTCTGACACAAGCGGCATCACCTCGTCAAAATATGGAGTCTTTCCGTAGTTGCATTCGATAAAGCCACGGTGCTTCTTCCTGATTTTCGGCCAGTTGGAAAGCCTTACGTCTTTAGTCGACTTCTCGAGATAGCCTTTCTTCTGGACACTCACGGACAGCAGCTTTGCATCTCCGTTGATCTGCAGAAACCTATTCCTGTGCATGGGAGAGCCGTCAGTGAACTGCACCTCGTCAAGCACGACGAACTCGTCCGTCTTCACCATCTTGTCAAGGTATCCGAGCCAGGGGAAATAGTGCGGCTGGTGCATGGCGACAACCTTCATTGCAGCCTCCTTTTAAGGGAATAGGTATGCTGGAGGCGCTCTTCACCTTTGATCGAGGTGAAGAAGTCTCCGCCGGATACCCTCTCCATGCCCAGGCGGCACGCCACATGCACCGAAGCAGCGTTTTCGCAGTCGATACAAGCAACGACCCTCTTTACGCCCACTGCTTCGAAGCAGGTGTCCACCAGGCACCGCAGCGCCTCTCCCATATAGCCGCATCCCTGGTAGAGAGGGTTGAGCGCGTAGGATATCTCGCAAGAACTCGTAACGGCATCGAAGTGGTATGCGCGAACGGTGCCGATGAGCTTGGAGGATTCGCGCAGCTCCATCCCCAGCAGCAAGTCATCGACTTCCGCGCGGGCGAGCTTGGAGGCTATCCACGACTTCGCCTCCTCCGTCTCGCGGTGGGGATGCCAATTCAGAAACTGACTGACCTCTGGCTCCGAAGTGTACTCAAACATATCGGGAGCGTCATCCAGCCTCAGAGAACGCAGGACGAGCCTGTCGGTTCGAAGCCGCACACCTTGGAGTAAGGTGACGCGGGATGCCATGACGCACGCGGGATCGAGCGCCTCATCGAGATTGGTGAAGTTGCTATCAAGGAAGGTGACGCGCTCGGCTCGCGCGCGCTTTGAGAATCGATCGAGCGATTCTTTAAGAGAGGCTTCTATCTCGCCGTACCAGAAGGGATGCGTGAGGATGTGCAGGTGCGAACACTCGTTCGATCGGATAAGATCAAGGACGGGCTTGCGCCAGTGCCTGTGGCTGTCGGAAACGTACTCAAAACTATGGAATAGCTCTTTCGAGTAGCTGTTGACGATGCCGGGAACATCCCAATCCGCCTCGAGAGCGACGTTGCTCGGACGGTGCATGGAGACGCATCGCACGGGGACCTCGAGGATCCCGCTCAAAGCAGCCGCCTCACGTTCGATCGCCGCAGGCATGTTTTCTCCCTCGTCGTATTGGGTCTCATCAAAATGCAAGCCAACATCGTGACCAAGGCCTACAATCCTCCGCAGATGCTCCGTGCAGTTCCTCTCGAAAGGGTTGTAGAAGCCCGTTCGCAGCAGAGCGAAGTAGGTCGACTTGACCCCTTCCCGTACTTCAAGCTCGGCCATCTCGAGCGCAGCAGCCGTGTCGAAGTCGATGTCGTGTCGCAATATGACGGACTTTTCGACATCCCTCCAATCCTCGTACCCACAGAACGCATATCCCTGCGTCTTCAAGGCTCTAAGCATATCCCGGTAGGCGCCGTAAGTGAAGGGCATCTGCATGCACGGCGCCATATTAAAACTCACCTTTCATGTCGGAGCTCGCGAAATTCTCGAGCGGAAGCTCAACAGGCAGGCTCGTCTTCTGGCTCTTGTAGATGGCGAGTACTATTTCGAGCGCGTCACGTCCAGCGCGCGCGTCCACGTAAGGCGCGCGGCTCTCGCGGATCGACTCGACCACATCAGCATAAAGCGATGAGTGACCGTTGCCATAAACATTGGAAGTGGGCTCCTCAAGTCCCACAATCGCCTGGTCCTCCTCGCGCTCATCGGCGAATTCCCACACGTCGATATTGTTCGTCGAGGCGCCGCCAATCTTCACGGTGCCGTTTTCGCCGAAAAGGCAAAGCGTCTCCTCCAAGTTCTTGGGGAACACGTTTGCCGTCCCCTCGACGATAGCCACCGATCCGTCGGCGAACGAAAGTACGGCGACACCCACGTCCTCAGCCTCCAGGTACCTGTGGAAACGCTGGCGCGTCTGTGCGTAGACCGAGACGACCTCTCCGCCCATCATCCAGCGCAACAAGTCTACGCCGTGGATGCACTGGTTCATGAGACAGCCGCCGTCCTGAGCCCAGGTGCCTCGCCAGGGCGCCTGATCGTAGTAATCTTTACCGCGGTTCCACCGCACATGGATCGAGCCGTGTGACATACGCCCGAATCGACCTTCCTCCATGGCACGTCGCGTATGCTGCACGGCAACATTAAAGCGGTTTTGATGACAAGCAGACACCTTCACTCCCCGCTCGTCGGCACGATGGATGATCTCGTTGGCATCGGTTATCGAAAGCGCGATGGGCTTCTCGACGATAAGGTTTTTGCCTGCATCGATGCAGTCGAGCGCAATGCGGGCGTGTTCGCCGCTCTCAGTCGCGATCGCTACGAGATCGATGTCCGGGTTTTCGACCAGCATTTCGCGATAGTCTGCGTACATTTTCGGTGCCGGCCTTTTCCGACCCGCCCGCTCAAGCAAACCCTCGGCTTTGCCAGGAACGATATCGCAGAGCGCCGCAAGCTCAAGCCCGTTAGTCTCGACAGCCTTGATGTGGTTGAGCGCTATACGACCGCATCCGATAATCGCACACTTCATGCTACAGCACCTCTTCCGAGCAGCCCGAAAGGACATCTACGATCCTCCCTGCCGCCCTGCCGTCGCCGAATGGTAGGTAATCGTCATCTATCCTCTGCGTCCTGTTCAGTACGCTTTCGATTTTCCCCCTTTCAGGGGGCACAAGAACGCAACGCCCGTCAACCATGATCTCGGGCCATACAAAAATCGTCATAGGCACCGTGCAAGGCACTTTTGCAAAGAAGGCTTCCCTCTGAACTCCACCTGAGTCGGTGATCACGTGAGCGGCGTGCTTGGTGAGAAAGATGCTTTCAAGGTAACCGACCGGCTCGGCAAGCACAATCGAATCCAGCTTACAGCAGGAGACGACATCGCGGGCGAGGTCGAGAGCGCGAGGATGCACGGGATAAATTACGGGATAGGGAAGAGCCGACGCGGCGAGCAAAATCTCGGACAGTGCGTTCAAGTTCTCCGTGTTCTCGGATCGGTGGCACGTCAGATAGCAGTAACGAGGCGGGATCTCGATCGGATTTCCGTCAATCGAAACCAATACGGGTTGAAAGGTTTCGGAATCGACGACATCACTGTAATGTAGAAAGGCATCGTACATCAGGTCGCCCACGAGAAAGGCCCGCTCACCAAGCCCCTCCTCCGCAAGGTTCCGAAGCCCCGATTCCGTCGCAGCAAACAGCACCGAACCGAGATGATCCGTGCATACGCGGTTCGCCTCTTCTGCATTTTTCAGCGATCGCGAACGAGGGCCTGCCTCGACGTGCGCTATCGGGATCCGCATTTTCACGGCAGTGAGCGCTGCAGCAAGGGTGGAGTTAGTGTCTCCGAAAAGAAGTACTAAGTCGGGGCTTTCCTCTTGGATAACCGTCTCGAGGCCGAGCATCATCCTGGCAGTCATGACCGTATGGCTTCCACCCGAAACGCCCAGGTTGTATCTAGGTCGAGGGATGGTCATCTGCTCGAAAAAAAGCTCTGACATATTGCGATCGAAATGCTGGCCGGTGTGAACCAGAATCTCTTCTATGTCGTCTCGTTGCTGGAATTCATGGGAAACCATGGCCGCCTTTATAAACTGCGGCCTCGCTCCGACCACGGTAAGCACCTTCATGCTACAGCACCTCCACATTCTCGCGATTAGCCACACCTTTCATGGCGTTCTTCGTGTCAAGCACGGCCTTCGCATGCTTCTGCACAAAGGCGTAGTTGACATTCGTGTGCGCGCAGGCAACCAGAATCAAGTCGGCCGAGGCG
>CABVEH010000144.1 GCA_902497215.1 uncultured Eggerthellaceae bacterium
GTGCGCTTCGCCGGCGACTTCGTGCACGACGCCATGATTGTGAGCGCCCAGCAGCCCGAGTTCCGCGACCGCGGCGTGAGCTTCGAGCCCCTGCTGGGGAAGGTGTGCGAGCTGCTATAGCTGGGTGAATGCGCATTCGGGAATTCTGACCTGGTAAAAGGCAGGTTTCGAGCAGCTTCATCTGCAGCGGGAACGACAAGAAGGCTGCACAGCAGCGCAGAACTCAAGGATATTGCAAAACGCTCGGAAGGCAGCGCCCGCGAGGGGGACCCCGACACGCTCAAGCTCACTCAGGACGAGAGGGTGCTCGGACCATGTTCGCTGCCGCTGCGTCAAGCTCCACGTCGAACAGCTCCATAAGCTCCGTGCGCGAATGGACGCCGAACTTCTGATAGATGTTGCGAATGTGGAAACGCACGGTGTTCTCCGACACAAACAGGAGCTTGGCGATGGTCTTTGGCGCGCGGCCTTGGCGCAGGTGGTCGAGCACCTCGCGCTCCCGCACCGAAAGGTTGGCCTGTTCTATCAACACCTGCGCGCGCTCAGACGCCCGAACGCCGTCCGCCTCGGACGCGCCGCTCTCGTTTGCGCCGCCCGTAACCACAGGGGCATCCAGCGTATCGGCGGCTCTCGCCTTGGGCGCACCCCGTCTGCCACCCCCTTCTTTCACGAGGTTCTTATCCTTGAACAATACCAGCGTGGCAATGAGGATAAGGTAGACCGCCACGAGCGCCAGGATGGTGAGCGCAATATCGCCGGGTTCAAGGTAGCCGATGTAGAAAAACGCGAAGAAGAGTCCCGCGAAGTTCGCGCCCATCACGACAAGCTGCATGATGCAGAACACCTTGAGTGGGCTCGCTTCCTCAGAGCGGTACTCTTCGGCGATGAGGCAGTAGAAGATAATGTTCGTGAACGTGAAACCCACCTGCACGAACGAATTCACCATACCGCGCCCGATGGCGTCCCAGGCAAGCGGGAGAAGCAAGAAGCCCAGAGCCGACAAGGGCAGGATGAACTTATAGAGCCGCGGCACCTGGAACGCTTGGGGCGCCAGCAGGGCGGGCAGCAGCAGGATGCCGTTCAGCGAGAACATGATGACGAAGGCGGTCCGCTGGTAGGTTTCGAGCGAAATATTCTCCTGACCCGTCACGTTCATCATGAGACCGGCCATGAAGGCCATGAGCGCCACGCCGACAAGTGGGCGACCGAGATGCCGGAACGCTCGACGGTCAGCCGATGGATCGACAAGCCGCTCAGCGCGCGCGGAATGCTCGCCAGAGCGCAGGGCGCGCACGCAACAGGCGAGCGCCGCAAAGTACGACGCCACAGCCACAACCCACGGTACAGGCGCAGGAAGAAACGTTGTCGCGATGTACAGTACGGCGGCCACCACCGTTGCTCCGACCAGAAACACGTAGCTCGACCGGATGGGAAGCGCGCTGACGAACGTGAACCACAGCACGATAGCGAACGCATCCCCCGCGCCGATCCACACGCCGCTGGCAAAAAACCAGGGCAGCAGCACCTCGATGTGCGCCACCGCAGTGAGCTGAAAGACGATGGCCATGATGGCGAATCCGACTAGCGCGCAAGCCGCCGAGGCCGCCACCGATGCCGCCAGCGGAAGCTGGCGCTTGCGACGTACAAGGAGCACGGTCACCGCAGCAAGCCCCACCATGCGGCCCAGAATGATGAAGAACAGGTAGAGCGCTTTGGGCAGATAGCCGATCTCTACAACCGAGGAGATGGTGGTGGGCGAGACGAACGTCGTGCAGACGTACACAGAGTACAGCACAAATCCGGCGAAGGCCACCGCCATGCCGGAAGACCGTTTCCTCACGTCAGTTCGCACCGACTCCCCTCCCCACAAGCCCTTATGTCAAACGATACTACCACACCGCCCCGACAGCAACCTATCAGGTTTTGATAGGCTGCGCGCGACCCGCAGCCAAAACCATACCGGATGGATAGCGACATCACGCGCAACCTGCGCAATCATACGGGCGACGGCGCTGCCGCAGGGGATCATGACCACAGGGAAGCGGCTGCGTGCTCTACCCGATGCACTCGCGACATCATGCCGCAGGATGCACGGTACTGGGCCGATAGCCACAAGGCTCGCGCCGAAATCACAAGGAAAGGATGCACCATGGAACATGCAATCGATCGACGGAACTTCCTCAAAGGCGCTCTAGCCACCGGAGCACTCGCCGCAGGCGGCGCCGCGCTGGCTGGCTGCAGCCCCGCGAAGCCCGAAGAAGGCGGAAGCGCCAGCAACACGACGGACGCCGGAGCCCTTCCCAAGGGGTATGAGTGTGCAGAGGACTGGTTGGGCGAGAAGCCGGTCGTAGACGAGGGCGACATTGCCGAGACGAAGGATTACGATGTGGTGGTGTGCGGCGGCGGCAACGCCGGCGTGCAGGCTGCGCTTGCCGCGGCTCAGGAAGGCGCGAAGGTGGCCGTGCTGGAAATCCAGCCGGAAGCTTCCTGGGTGCAGCTGGGCAACGATATCTGCGCGTTCAACGCGCAGTGGCTCGTAGAAAAAGGCTATGGTCCCTACAAGGTGGGCGATATCGTGGCCGAGTTTATCCGCCGCGGAGGCGGGCGCGTCAGCGCCGAGATCATCCGCAAGTTCGTGGCGAACTCCGGCGACATGCTGGACAACATCATCGCGCAGATCCCGGAGACCTCCAACCTGTTCGACCTTGAGACCGGCCAGGCCCAAATCCAGGTGGCTTACAACATGCCTGACGGCAGCTACTATCCCTTCGAGCGCGGCGGTTTCAAGTCCTGGGCCACGACCATCCAAAACCTCAGCACCAAGAATCCAACGCCGGTCTGCGGGCGCGAGGACGTATCGCGCATGACCGAAATAGCGCTGTACTGCAAAGACGCCGCCGAAAAGCTAGGTGCCGAGTACTTCTTCGAGACCGACGTCACGGTGCTCGAGCAGAATGACGCAGGCGACGTGACGGGCGTCATCGCGAAAGGACCGGACGGATACGTGCGCTACAACGCCGCGAAGGGCGTCATCCTGGCCACCGGCGACTTCGGCGCAAATCCCGACATGGTGGTAAACCTGTGCACCGACATCAACGAGCAGTCGCTGCGCTGCGACATCCCTCGCGAGGAGATGACCGGCGAGAGCAACAACAAGGGCACCGGACACAAGCTGGGCTGCTGGGCAGGCGGCTTCATCGAGCAGGCGCCGCGCCCCTGCATGAACACCAACGGCGGCAACGCGGGTCCGTGGGGCACCACGCCGTTCCTGTGGCTCAATGACTACGGCAAGCGCTTCATGAACGAAGCTATGACGCCCTACATCAAGCCCACCACGCTCAAGCAGCCGCGCGGCATTCTGGCCACCATCTGCGACTCCAAGTACATGGACGTTATGAAGCAGTGCTCGACCGACCACTTCTCCCCCAACTGGGGCGCAGCGGGCGTCGACATCATCAAGATCATGGATCGTATGGAAGAGCAGATGCAGTCTGCCGTCGGGAAAGGAGCGGAAGGCGTCAGCGTCGACGGCGTGTACGTCATCGAATACAACAACACGATGCCCGACCAGGTGTACGCTGCCGATACCATCGACGAGCTGCTGGATTACCTGGGCTACGAGGGCGATGCCAAGAAGGAAGCGCTCGCCACTATCGAGCACTACAACGAGATGTGCCATGCTGGCGAAGACTCCGACTTCGGCAAGGACAGCGTGTTCATGAGCGCTATCGAGAACCCGCCGTTCTTCGGATCGGCGCAGCCGAATACCGGACGCGGCTACGTCGGCCTCGTCAGCCTATGCGGCATGGTGACCGACGACGATCTTAACGTGCTCTCCTCCGACCTGAAGACTCCCATCAAAGGCCTGTATGCAGTGGGCAACTGCCTGGGCCAGCGTTTCGGCAACGCCTATTCCACGCCAGCCGCCGGCAGCTCCGTCGGCATGGCGCTCACGCACGGCTACGTTGCAGGCAAGATCGTTGCCGGAGGAACGGTGAAGTAAAGCCATCTCCCGCGG
>CABVEH010000145.1 GCA_902497215.1 uncultured Eggerthellaceae bacterium
CCTCCACGGGCTCTACGGCCTATTCCCTTGCTGCAGGCGGTCCGATCGTGCATCCAAGCTACGACGGGTTGATCGTGCAGCCCCTCGCGCCTCACACGTTGACGGCGAGAGCCGTTCTGACCGCGCCGAGCGACGTCGTGTGCATCGACCTTTCCAAGACGCGCGAAGGCAGGGAAGCGACGCTTTTCACCGACGGCGATGCGCTGGAGTTCGAATCGCCCGTAGAGCGCGTGCTGGTCAGGCGCGGAGAGCACCCCACGACGCTTCTGTACGCCAACCGCGACCACTTCTACAGGTACGCCGCCTCCACTTTCTTCAAGGACTGACGAATTCGTCGAGACAGTTTAACCGTTGCAATAAAAAAGCCGCCCATATTGGGCGGCTTTAGAATTGCATACGCATGAATAATCAAATGAGCGAGAAGCCTAGATCTAGTCGTCGGCGACCTCGGAGGTGTAGGCGCGCTGCACCGTGGGGTCGACCTCGACGCCAGGGCTCATGGTGGCCGAGACGGTGATAGACTTGACGTACTTGCCCTTTGACGAGGCCGGCTTCATGCGAAGGATCTCGTCATAGACCGCACCATAGTTCTCGGCCAAGGCCTCAGGGGTGAAGCTCTTCTTGCCGAGCGTGACGTGGCAGATGCCATAACGGTCGGCGCGGTACTCGACGCGGCCGCCCTTCAGCTCGGCAATGGCCTTCGCGACGTCGTTCGTCACGGTGCCGAGCTTGGGGTTCGGCATGAGGCCGCGGGGTCCGAGGACCTTGCCGAGGCGTCCGACCTTGCCCATCTGGTCTGGGGTGGCGACTGCGGCGTCGAAGTTGAACTCGCCGCGGTTGATCTGCTCGGTGAGCTCGTCGGTTCCCACGATGTCGGCGCCTGCCTCCTCGGCCGCCTTAGCAGCCTCGCCCTCGGCGAACACGGCAACGCGCACGACCTGGCCCGAGCCGTTGGGGAGGCTGACGGTTCCCCTAAGCTGCTGGTCGGCCTGACGCGTGTCGATTCCCAGACGGAAGTCGCCCGTGACCGTCTCGTCGAACGTTGCGGTCTCCATGCCCTTCAGGGCCTTCATCGCAGCGATGGGCGAAACCGCTCCCTCAGGAACGAGCTCTTCCGCTGCGCGGTACTTCTTTCCATGCTTTGCCATTGTTCATCTTCCTTTCGTGGTGTTGGCGAATCTGGCCGATTCTTCCACTTGCAATGTTGACGGCCTCGCGGTTCGCGCTTGGCCGAATGCAACCAACTTAAAAGCGCCTGCGCGCGTCCGCTTACTCGGCGGCTGCGGCAGCCCCGCCTTCCTCGTCGATGGTCTCGCCCTTCAGGAGCGCGGCGAGCTTGCGGGTGACCTCGTACTTCTTCTTCAGCTCGCGGCCCTCGATGCGGACGCCCATGGAACGCGCGGTGCCGGCGATGATCTCCTTGGCGGCGTCGATGTCGTTGGCGTTGAGGTCGGGCATCTTGATCTCGGCGATCTCGGTGAGCTGCGCGTCGGACAGGGTTCCCACCGTCTGCAGCTGCGGGATGCCCGCGCCGCTCTGGATTCCCAGCTTCTCCTTGATAAGGACGGCAGCCGGGGGCGTCTTGCATACGAACGAGAACGTCTTGTCCTCGTAGACGGTGATCTCGACCGGGATGATGGTCCCCGACTGGTCCTGCGTCTGGGCGTTGAACGCCTGGCAGAACTGCATGATGTTGACGCCCTGGGCGCCGAGCGCGGGGCCTACGGGAGGCGCAGGGTTCGCGCCGCCTGCGGGGATTTGAAGTTTAATGAAACCGGTTACGTTCTTGTCAGCCATTTAGGGCACCTCTCTAATGTCGAATCAATTCGTGTTGCGTTTCGAATGCCTTTGAACCAATCGCATCTGCGAGAAGCCCCGGTCCACTCGGGCACAGACGCTTGAGTCCATCAGCCAATAGGATGTCTTCGCTAGATCTTCTCCACCTGCTCGAAAAGGAGCTCGACGGGGGTCTCGCGTCCGAAGATGGAGATCATGACCCTGACCTTGCCGGCCTCGGGCATGACCTCGGACACAAGCCCGTCGAAGTCCTTCAGCGGTCCGTTGGTGACATGGACGGCCTGGCCGACCTCCATGTCTGTCGAGGTCTTCTTGGGAGCCTCGACGCTGGTACGCTTCATTATCTTGTTGTACTCGTCGCGGGTAAGAGGAGACGGCTTTCCCTGGCTTCCGACGAAGCCGGTTACGCCAGGGGTGTTGCGAACCGCAGCCCAGCTGCGGTCGTCCATCTCCATGCGGACGAGAACATACCCAGGGAAAACCTTCTTCTCGCTGTCAACGCGCTTGCCGCCGTCCTTGATTTCGGTGACGGTTTCTGTGGGGATCTCGATCTTGAACACGTTGTTCTCGAGCCCCATGGTCTCTATGCGGGTCTCAAGGTTTGCCTTGACTTTGTTCTCGTAACCTGAATAGGTGTGCAGAACGTACCACTTCTTAGACATGCCTAGCCCTCCGTAGTCGCCTCGGTCGAGCCTGCATCCTGCGCACCTTCGGAGCCTGTGGAGCCGTCGGTGGCCGCAGACGACGCATCGGCTGCGCTGGAGGCGTCGGAGCTCGACATGTCCATGCCGCTTCCGTCGGTTGAGACGGATGTCTCTTGGTAGCTGAAGGCGCTGAACCAGTCGATCGACGACGGGTCGGCACCCGAGATCAGCACGAGCAGCGGCGTGACGATGAGATTGTCGAGTATTGCTGTGAAAACGCCGAAGAACACCAATGCCGCCACGACGACGCCGCTCCAGCGAAGGACGTCGATCCTGGTCGGCCAGGTGACGCGCTTCATCTCGGCGCGAACGTCGCGAAGGAACTGGAAGCGCTTCTTCTTGGGCTTCGAGTCCTCTGCCTTCTTCGAAGCCTTCTTGGACTCGGAGGATTCCTTCGCATCGGCTGCCTTGGAATCGTCGCGCTTCTTGAGGAGGGAGCGCTTGGGCTCTTCAGAGGCCTGCTTTGCAGACTCGTCAGCCTTCGGGGACTCCCCTTGCTCGACGAGTTCCTCCGCCTGCTCGCGCTCGGCCTTTCGGGCCTGGCGCGCCGCCGAGGCCTTCGCCCTCTGAGTCTTCGATTTCTTCGCCATCGGTAATAGTTCCTTCTGATGCTATTTCCACTACTCAGCATTTGTGGGAAGCTGCGCTTCCCTACTTCTAACGCCAAACAAGCAGCCCGACTTCGGCTGCTCGAACAAACAAGCTGGCAGGCCAGGAAGGACTCGAACCCTCAACTTTCGGTTTTGGAGACCGACGCTCTACCAATTGAACTACTGGCCTGTATATCTAACTGCTAACCTGCTATCGCGTCTCGCGGTGCAAGGTGTGATGCTGGCACCACTTGCAATACTTCTTCAGCTCGATGCGATCGGGGTTGTTCTGCTTGTTCTTTTTGGTCGTGTAGTTGCGGCGCTTGCAATCAGTGCACGCCAGTGTGACCAAAGTACGCATGAATATCCCTTCTGTGCAAACAAATTCGCGAGCTTTTGATTATACACATGAAAATCCGTCAAGCATGAAACAGGAGGCTCGCACTTTCGCGTGAGCCTCCTGTTCTGAAAAGCGTTGCTACTTGATGATCTTGGTGACTCGACCAGACCCGACGGTGCGGCCGCCCTCGCGGATAGCGAACTTGAGGCCGTCCTCCATCGCCACGGGGTGGATGAGCTCGCCGGTGATGGTGACGTTGTCGCCAGGCATGACCATCTCGGTGCCCTCAGGCAGGTGCGCAACACCGGTGATGTCGGTGGTGCGGAAGTAGAACTGGGGACGATAGCCATCGAAGAACGGGGTGTGACGTCCGCCCTCGTCCTTGGTCAGGATGTAGACCTGGCCTTCGAACTCGGTGTGCGGGGTGACGGAGCCGGGCTTGCAGAGAACCTGGCCGCGCTCGATGTCCTCGCGCTTGATGCCGCGGAGAAGCACGCCGATGTTGTCGCCGGCCTGAGCTTCGTCGAGCAGCTTGCGGAACATCTCGATGCCGGTGCAGACCGTCTCCTGGG
>CABVEH010000146.1 GCA_902497215.1 uncultured Eggerthellaceae bacterium
ACTGGGTGATAGAGATCGGCCCCGGGTCGGGCGCGGACGGTGGGCGCGTGATAGCGCAGGGTACGGTGGCGCAGGTTGAAGTCGACCCCGCGTCGCGCATCGGGCCGTTCCTTTCGGGCGCTCAGGTGGTGCGCAGGAAGGGGAAGGGCGCGGACGGCAAGGCCAGCGAAGGTAGCCCGGTCGTCGATGGTGCCGATGGGTCGGACCTGTTCTCCGATGGGCGCATCCACATGGACACGGGCGCCATCCACACCGTGCATCCGCTCAGCGTCGACGTTCCCGTGGGGAAGCTGACCGCGGTCACCGGGGTGTCGGGGTCGGGCAAGACCACGCTGGTTCTGGAGAGCCTGATTCCTGCACTGGAAGCACACATTGCCGGACGCGAGCTTCCCGATCACGTCAAGGCGGTGGGCCCTGCGGGCATCAAGCGCGTCGACTTGGTGGACGCCACTCCCATAGGCGTGAACGTGAGATCGACCGTGGCGACGTATTCGGGCGTGATGGACGATCTGCGCAAGCTGTTCGCGAAGGCTCCCGAGGCGAAGGCCCGTGGGCTGAAGGCCGGGGCCTTCTCGTACAACACCGGCTCGCTTAGGTGCATGACCTGCGACGGCACCGGGCAAATTTCCTTGGACGTGCAGTTCCTTCCCGACGTGGACATTCCGTGCCCGTCGTGCCATGGGTCGCGCTACGGCGACGAGGCTTACGAGGTGCGCGTGTGCACCGAGACGGGCGGCCTTTCGCTTCCCGACATGCTCGCAATGACGGTGGACGAGCTGCTTTCCGTGGAATGCGGGCTTGGGAAGGCGAAGACGAAGCTGGAAACCTTGCACGACCTGGGGCTTGGATACCTCACGCTTGGCGAGTCGACTCCGGCGCTTTCGGGCGGCGAGGCGCAGCGGTTGAAGCTGGCGAGCGAGATGCACCGCGACCAGAAGGGGTCGCTGTTCGTGTTCGACGAGCCGACCATAGGCCTGCATCCGCTTGACGTGGAGACGCTGCTCGGGGTTCTCGACGGCCTGATCGACCGTGGGGCAACCGTGTTGGTGATCGAGCACGACCTGGACGTGATCGCCAATTCCGACTACGTGATCGACCTGGGGCCCGGTGGCGGCGAGGTGGGCGGTCGTCTTGTGGCGGAAGGCACGCCGGCGCAGGTCGCCGCGAATCCGGAAAGCGTCACCGGACGCTATCTGCGCTAAGGGGATTTGCGAGCCCACGGGCCGAAGAGGGTTGCGCAATAGGACGCATGCCTCTCTCAATCCGACTCGGCGTCTCTTTGCGGCGTTTGGACAGGGCTAATCGCGAAGAGCGGTCAAAATGCTAAAAGCTGCGGCTACCTGGAACCATTCTGAGCTAAGTCGAATCTTCGCTTTTCACGCCCAGTCCAAACGCCGCAACGCCTCGCAAGGATTTCGAGTAGGCAAGCGTCCTATCGCAGGAAACGCATGGCGGTGTAGGGGCGCAGTTTATCTGCACCCTCAATTTAGTTCGCGATGATGGCTTCGATCCAGGCGAGCACGTCGTCGAACACGAGAGCGGCGTCTTTCTCGTTGAGTATCTCGTGGCGCATGCCGTCGTAGATGATGACGTCCACGTCTTGGGCCCCGGCCTTGCGCATGAGGTCGGCTGCGGCTTTCACGCCCTTGCCGTTGTCTCCCACAGGGTCTTTCGCGCCGGCGATGAACAGCAGCGGAAGGCCGTTCGGGATCTTTTTCGCAAGCTCGAGCGACGCGGCCAGGAGTGTCAGCCTGGTGAGCGACGCGTAGCCGCCCAAGGTGAACTGGAAGCCGTTCAGGTCGTCTTGCATGTAGGCGTCCACGTTGCTGCGGTTCGCCGAGATCCAATCGAAGTTGGTGCGGGGGTTCTCGACCGCGTTGGAGAATGCGCCGTCGGCCATCGAGTGGATCAGGGGGCTCTTCGCCTTCTCGCCGCGCACCTTCGACCCGATCTGGGCCAGCGCGTTGCCTGCGAGCGAGGCGATGTGTGGCTTGTTCCCAGTTCCGCACAGGATGGCTCCCGAAAGCCCTTCGCCATGACGGGCAAGGTACACCCTTAGCACGAAGCTTCCCATGGAGTGGCCGAATATGAAATAGGGGAGGTCGGGGAATGCGGACGAAGCGATGTAGCGCAGCGTATCGACGTCTTCCACCAGCACGTCGGCGCCGGTCTTCGTGGGCATGTGCCCCAGCTGGTCGTTGCTGGAAACGCTGTGCCCATGGCCGATGTGGTCGTGTCCGACCACGATGAACCCGTTTTCTGCCAGGAAGTCGGCGAACGGGGCATAGCGCTCGATGTGCTCGGCCATGCCATGGATGAGTTGCACGACGCCGCGCGCGTTTCCTTCAGGCTTCCACATCATGGCATGTATGTTGCTTTCGCCGTCCCACGAAGGGAACTCGAACTCCATCGGCTTGATGCTGTCTGTCATGTCGTCTCCTTCGTCGAAAGGGGCGCGGTGTCGAATTCGTGCTGACAATTATATGGGCGCACGCCCGTGGTTGCGAGGCCTTGAGGCGATAATGTTGCGCCGATGTCATGTGCGACCGGAGCGTGTCAGCGTGCCATTAGAACGCATCTAACGGCACGCTCTAATGGCACGCTGACACGACCTAGCAGGGTTCCTCCAGGTCGGAGAAATCGTGGGGTTCGTCGGCTTTCTTCATCACCTTGTCGACAAGTTCCTCGTAGCCGCGCAGCGCCGCGAAGGGCTTGAACTGCTTGGCGCGGTCGGCATGAGGCTTTCCCAGCACGTAGCGTTCGGGATGCTTGACGCCCGGTTGATGCGCCAGCATTCCGTACACGTCGGTGTCATGCATTGTGCCCACCAACCTGATGCGCGCGTTCGAGCCCGCGGGCCTTGTCCTTGTAGGACGTTCCGCGCATGACGGCGTCTTTTCCGAACTTGTGCTTGATGGCTATCAGGGCGTCCTGGCGTGCGCGTTCTTCTTCCAGCGAGTCGGCGGAAGCGAACAGGTCATAAGCGATGCAATCCTCGGGTTCGAGGTTCCCGAAGGCGATGTTCATGCGCCGTATGGGAAGGTCGCGGCACACGTTTTCGCAGTACATGTCGTCCATGAACGCCATGAGCCTGTCGAACGAGTTGGTGCTTATGGGAAGCTTCTGGCTAACGCTGGTGTGGGAGGGCCCTTCGACGTCTTTGCCGTAGCCCACATGAAGGCTTGCATGGTTGGTAACCACGCGCTTGTCAACCAGGTCGAGCACGGTCTCGTCGACCATCTCGCGCAGGATCATTCGGCCTTCGTCGAACGTGTAGTCGCAAGGAAGCACCTGCCCGTTGCCGAACGACGTGGCCTCGGGCTCGTAGGCCTTGATTTCGGCGATGGTGCAGGGCTCGATTCCCCAGGCGTGGTCGATCAGGTATTCGGCGTTCACGCCGAACTCGCGGTAGAGAAGGTCGACGTCGGCGTGCGCAACCCCGCCAAGGTCGTAGATTCCGTACTTCTGAAGCCGTGCCGCTATGCCTTTGCCTATCTGCCAGATGTCGGTTATGGGGCGATGCGGCCAGATGACTTCCTTGAAGCTTTGCTCGTCCAGCGCGCCGATGTTGTCGGGCACGTGCTTGGCCGTGACATCGAGCGCCACCTTGGCCAGGAACAGGTTGGTGCCTATGCCGGCCGTGGCGGTTATCCCCGTTTCCTTGATGACGGCGTCGCGCAGAAAGTTGACGATTTCCTTGGCGCTTTTTCCGTACAGGGAGATGTAGGGCGTGAGGTCGATGAAGCATTCGTCGATGGAGTAGACATGCAAATCGGCTGCGCTGACGTGCTTCAGGTAGATGGCGACGATTTTCGCGGAGACCTCCATGTATTTCCGCATGCGGGGCTTCGCCGTTATGAAGTCGATGCCATCGGGTATTTCGAACAGGCGGCACCGGCCAGGGACGCCCATGGCTTTGAGGGCGGGGGACACTGCCAGGCAGATGGTTTTCTCGGTGCGGCTGGGGATAAGCGAATAGAGAAGGGGCGGAAAC
>CABVEH010000147.1 GCA_902497215.1 uncultured Eggerthellaceae bacterium
GGCCACGGGCCTGGCGTGGCTGGGCGAGTTCTTGGCCAGCATCGACTACAGCCCGCTTTGGGTGACGCTGAAGACCACGGGCGTCGCCATCGTGTTCATCTTCGTGCTGGGGCTTGCGGCCGCGTACTTCACCATGCGCATATCCCCCAAGGCCCAGGGAATCTTCGACGCCATTTTCACCATACCCATGGTGCTGCCGCCCACCGTGTGCGGCTTCCTGTTGCTGCTCGCCTTCGGGCGCAACACGGCGCTGGGCCAGTGGTTCATCGACATCGGGTTCCCGCTGGTGTTCAGCTGGCCTGCCACCGTGATAGCGGCCGTGGTCGTGGCGTTCCCGCTGATGTACCGCAACTCGCGGGGGGCCTTCGAAGGGCTCGACGCCAACATGCTGGACGCGGCCCGCACGCTTGGCTGGTCGAACGCGCGCATCTTCTTCAAGCTGATGCTCCCGCTGTCTTGGAGCTCCATCGCCGCCGCCACGGTGCTCGCGTTCGCGCGGGCGCTGGGAGAGTTCGGTGCCACGCTGTTCCTTGCGGGCAACTACGCCGGCATCACGCGCACCATACCCATCGCCATCTACTTCGAGTGGATGAACGGCAACCTGGACGTCGCCATCTTCTGGACGGTGGTCATAATAATCTTCAGCTTCCTGGTGATACTCTTCATCAACATATGGGGCAAGCGCACCACCAGGTACCGCAGCCGCTCCATGGAGGAATAGGAACGGATGAGCCTGCAAGTCGACATAAGGAAGCACTTCAAGACCTTCGAGCTGGACGTGGCGTTCGATGCAGGCACCGAGACGCTGGGCTTCCTCGGCGCGTCGGGCTGCGGAAAGAGCCTGACGCTGCGGTGCATCGCGGGAATCGAGACGCCCGACTCGGGACGCATCGTGGTGAACGGCAAGGTGTTCTACGACTCGGAGGCGCGCATCAACTTGACGCCGCAGGAGCGCAAGACCGCCCTGCTGTTCCAGAACTACATGCTGTTCCCCAACCTGACCGTCGAGCAGAACGTCGCCGCCGGCATCGGCAAGGACGCGTCGAAGGGGGACGTGGACGCCATAGTGGGGCGCGAGCTGAAGCGGTTCGGGCTGTCAGGGTTCGAGAAGCGCTACCCGGCGCAGCTTTCGGGCGGTCAGCAGCAGCGCGTGGCCCTGGCCAGGATGCTTGCGGCGAAACCTGGCATACTCATGCTCGACGAGCCCTTCAGCGCGCTTGATGCTCACCTGAAGAGCGTGCTCGAGCAGAACCTGGTGGACCTGTTCGACGCCTTCGACGGCACGGTGCTCTACGTCAGCCACGACATCGACGAGGCAATGAGGTTCTGCGACCGCATCGCAGTGGTGGACGCCGGGCGCATACTGGAGATGGACACGCCCGACGAGCTGGTGAACTCGCCGACCTCCGAGGCGGCGCTGAAGCTGTCGGGGTGCAAGAACGCCGTCCCTGCCCAGAAGGTGGGCCCGTGTGAGGTCTTTGCGGAGAAATGGGGCGTGCGGGTCCATGCGGCCCAGGAGGTCCCCGACGACGTCAGGTTCCTGGGGGTGCGCGCCTTCTACCTGTCGCGTGCCGACGGGCCTGGCGAGAACAACTACCGGGTGCGCGTGGACCGCGTGAGCGACTCGCGCTTCGAGAGGTCGGCGCTGCTCGGCTTCCTCGACCGCGACGAGGACGCGCCGCCCAGCGTGCAGCGCACCGACGACGAGATGCGCTACCTGCACCAGCATCTCTTCTGGCGCGTGGACAAGCTGATTGTCCCCGAGGACGGCCTTCCGCGGGTCGGTGACGAGCTTTGGATCCACATTCCCAAGGACAGGCTCTACCTGGTCTGCAAGTAACCGGCTTCCGGATGACCAATTCGCCGCCGTCGTGTATTATCATCAAACGAAGATAACGCGAAGGCAAGGAAGCTTCTCTTGAAAGACTCGCATGGAAGAACCATCGACTACCTGCGCATCTCGCTGACCGACAGGTGCAACTTCCGTTGCATATACTGCATGCCCGCAGACGGCGTGTGCGCGCTTGCCCACGACGAGATACTCCGCATAGAGGAGATAGAGCAGATCGTGCGCGTGGCCGCGGAGCATGGCATACGCAGCGTGCGGCTGACCGGGGGCGAGCCTCTCGTTCGCAAGGGCGTCGTGGAGCTGGTGGAGTCGATAACCTCGATGCCGGGCATCGAGAACGTGTCGCTGACCACCAACGGCGTGCTTCTGCCCGCCATGGCCGACGACCTGTCCCGCGCCGGGTTGCACCGTGTGAACATCTCGCTGGACACGCTCGACCCGCAGCAGTTCCGTGACATCACGCGCACAGGCAGGCTGGAGGACACGCTTGCCGGCATAGACGCGGCGCTCGAGGCCGGGTTCAACCCCGTGAAGGTCAACGCCGTCACGGTGCGCAGGCTCGACCAGGACTTCCTGAAGTTCGCAAAGCTGTCGTGCGACCGCCCGCTGCATGTCCGCTTCATAGAGTACATGCCGCTCGGCGACAGCTCGGAGAACGGCATCGGCTGGGGGAAGGAGGACGTCATCCCCAGCGAGGAGCTTCTAGAGACCATAAACGAACGCGCGGCCGAAAGCGGAATGGAGCCGCTTCGGCCTGCAGACGACAAGCCCGTGGGCTGGGGGCCCGCGAGATACTACGAATTCCCCGGAGCGATGGGCACGGTAGGGTTCATATCCCCTCTTTCGCGCCATTTCTGCAGCGAGTGCAACAGGCTGAGGCTCACGGCCGACGGGAAGATCCGCCCGTGCCTGTTCAGCGACGAAGAGTTCGACATGAGGGCCGCCGTCAGGGAGGAAGGCACCGAAGGGATAGAGCGCGTGCTGTTCGAGGCGCTTGGTGCCAAGCCCGACGACCACCACGACAAGGTGGGAACAGAGCGCAGCATGAACAAGATCGGAGGCTAGAAGGAGTCGATTCCGACCACAGGCCTTCTATGAGGAAAGGATTGACATGACCGAACCGCAGCTTACCCACATCGACGAGCAGGGCGACGTGCGCATGGTTGACGTGTCGGCGAAGCCCGACACCGAGAGGATCGCCATGGCGGAGGGGTTCATCGCCATGCATCCCGAAACGCTCGAGCTGATAACCACGGGGCAGGCCGCCAAGGGCGACGTGCTCGCCTGCGCACGCGTGGCTGGCATCATGGCCTGCAAGAGGACGAGCGACCTCATCCCCATGTGTCATCCGCTTAACATCACGAAGTCGAAGGTGGAATGCACCCCGGTCGGGGACGGCGAACGCGCCGACGGCAAGGTGGGCATACATGTGACGGTGACCACGGGGGTGACGGGCAAGACGGGAATCGAGATGGAGGCCCTGACGGGCGCATCTGTCGCTTGCCTTACAGTTTACGACATGTGCAAGGCGGTCGACCGCGGCATGGAGATAATGGACGTGAGGCTCCTTCGCAAAGAGGGAGGCAAGTCAGGTCTCTGGGTCAGGGAGTAGCCTTCCTGCCCAGGCGCATCCAGGAGGCCACATGGGCAAGAAGACCAAGGTAATCGCCACGCTGGGTCCGGCGGTGGACGACGAAGGCGCGCTGCGCGAGCTGTTCTCGCTGGGCGTCGACATAGTCAGGCTCAACTTCAGCCATGGCTCGCACGAGGAACACGCGGAACGCATCGAGCGCGTGCGCCGCGTGCGGCGCGAGATGGGCCTTCCCATAGCGATAATGCTGGACACCAAGGGCCCCGAGATAAGGACCGGGACGAACGAGGGCGGCGTGCCGCTGCACCTAGAGGCCGGAAGCGCCATCGTGCTGACCCCGCGCCAGGTCGAGGGCACCCCTGCGCTCGTGAGCCAAAGCTTCCCCGGGCTGCGCTCGCATCTGGCGGAAGGCGCACAGATACTCCTCGACGACGGGCTCATCGGGCTGAAGGTCGTCGGGTTCGACGGCGACGTCCGCAGCCTCTATCACGTCGTCTATGTTCTCGACGGCGCACGCGTTCTCCA
>CABVEH010000148.1 GCA_902497215.1 uncultured Eggerthellaceae bacterium
CCTTCGTCGATGGTCAAGCCGTTCGACCACTTTAGGGTCGATTCCACAAATCTCGCCCGTGTACTCGGGAGTGTATTCGGCACAGCCTTCCACGAGATGGTCGAAAGCAGTCCTGCATTCGACGCCGTCGACGACGAAGGAACCGGAGAGTGCAGGGCTGACAGCGCCCGACTTGATTGTTGCTGCATCCGGCGCCACCACGGCAGCGCCCGAAAGCTCGTCCCAAATCACATATGTCCCTGCACCTGCTCCTGCCTCGCCCTGCGCGGCGGGAGCCGTTCCAATGGAACCCTCTGCTGCCTTGCTTCCGCTGTCAGAGGCGACGACGACGCCGTCGACCATGCGGAGATAGGTCCCGTCGTCCTCCCGAATCAGGTACGGTGCCACCGACTCCTCAACGAGTTTGTCCTTGGCATGAAGGTCGTGTCCGATGATCCAATTCATCATGCCGAGAGCGAGCGCGGGGTCGGTTTGGGGGTTGATGGGAACCCATTCGTCAGCCATGGCCGCAGTCGAGCTTTGACGCGGGTCGATGACGACGACCTTGGTGCCGTTCTTGCGTGCTGCAACATAGTCGCGGAGTTCCGAGGTATGCGTGTCGGCCAGGTTGCGACCCCAGACGATAAGCATGTTGGAATTCAGGTAATCACGCGAATCATGGGCACCGCGATGCGTGCCGAACACCATCGTCATGCCCATAGACGCGCCATGGTCTCCCATGATTCCCTCGATATCCCAGGTGGTCGCTCCAACCGTCGCTGCGTACCTGGTCGGAGCCTCCCAGGACAGCTTGCCCAGATCTCCAGTGAACGAATAGAATGACGCAGCCTGAGGATTGTATTCCAGGACGGCGTTTAGCTTCTCTGCGATGACGTCCATAGCTTCGTCCCAGGTTATTCTCTCGAATTCCCCGCTTCCGCGCTCGCCCGTCCTTTTCATCGGGTACATCACTCGCGCGGTCTCGTCCTGCAGGCGCTGGATATAACTCATCGAGCGAAGGCAGGCGTTTGCATAACCCGGCCTCCCCGGCATATCTCCTGGCTCCACGCGCACAAGCCTGCCGTCTCGAACCGTGCCATGAAGATGGCAGCGGGACGTGCAGTTGACCGTGCAGACCGCATGAACAGCGGTCTCATCCGATGCGCCTTTGACCTCTTCGGCAAGAGCAATCTCTCCATGCTCGGCGAACCCGAACGCAGACGCAATGGTGACGAACCCGACACCTTTCACGAACGTGCGACGAGTAAGCTTGCCGTCCTTAAAGAAGTACTCAGGCTCAAACATTTCCGTTTTCTCCATTTGGATACTCCTCCCTCTTTCTTTCAGGCGGCTGAGATGGGTGCAGTTTACGAAACGGAAACGAATGCCCGCCACACATCGATGTGCCCCGCATACAGCGATGTGTGTTTCATATAAGTTTGTGGCGTTACGAAGAATAATGAACCTTTTGCATATTCTTGTATGGAACGCCCTATCTGAGGCCATGAACATATCGTCGTTCGCACCCACTCGACCGACAGGGCTCATATCTTCCCGACGACTACAAGCCAGACCGTAACGCTTCTGCCTACGCTCGCATCAGCATTCCTGCTCTTCGGGATGAACTCCACCGAGACCTCGGCGATGCCCGAATACATCATGAGCCTCGACGGAGGACCGCTGATGGCAGGCGTCCAGAACAGCGTCTACGTCTTGCTTGCCATCGTGCTCCGCATCTACTTCGGCCCCCTCGCCGACAGGAAAGGCGCGCCCTTCGTCATGCTGATCGGCGCCTGCGGGTTCTGCGTCCCGACGACGGTCATGCCGGCTGTCACCAGCCCTTGGGCGGCCGCAACCCTCCATATCATGCAGGCCGTAGGACTCGCCGCATACCACCCATGCGTCTCTTCCCTCTTGGCAACGTTGGCTCCTCCCGGGAAGATCGGACGCAATCTGGGCGCCTTGCGCTTCGTCACGACCACTGCTGCGATGGTCGGCCCCGTGGCGCTGTTTCCCATCATTGAATCGTTGGGTTATCCGATGTTCTTCGCATGCTTGGCATGCATTGGATTTGCGGGGATGATCCTGACGCTAGCCATGCAGCGTCAATGCGAGAACCCGTCGATCCGAGCCGAAGAAGACGCCTCCGCTTCCAGCAAATCGTGCAGACCGGCCGTATTTGGCCCGTTCGTCGGGTTCTGGAAGAGCCTCTCCGTTTCGAATGCGCTCCTCCTCGCGCTTCCCTTTCTGATGGGGCTTGGCTACAGCATCGTCTTGAACTACAGCCAGATGCTTGCAAAGGAAACCTTGGGCGAGCTGAACCCAGGCTTGGTGTTTTCCAGCTTCAGCGCCGGAGGCCTTGCAGGATCGATCATCATTGGATACGCCTTCGACCGATTCGGGGCCAAGAAGTCCGTCCTTGCTGGCACGATGTGCTGCGGGCTCGGGATGCTAGCCTCCTCTGCACCCCTTTCGCCTCCCGCGCTTCTTGCATGTCAGGCGCTGGCCGGCATCGGGTACTACGGAACCATGACCGGAATGTCATCGGCCGCCGGAACGGACGTCGGCAGAGCGAAACTGTCGAGATTCTATGCCGCACAGCAGTCGGGAATAGACCTCGGAATCGTTTTCGGAGGCCTGGGAATTTCCCTGGCGATATCGCTAGGAATGCCTTTACAATTTGGATATATCACCATGGGGGTAACGCTTCTGGCCTTCATTCCCCTGTGGGTTCTCTGCTACAAGCAAGCAGCCTAGCAAGGAAACGGAGCCGCCCATGGAGGCAATCAGCTTGTTCGTCCAGCCCCATCCCGTCCTTAAAAAGGCCGTTGACGGCATGATCCGCTCCGGACGCGTCCCATACGACACCCTGAAATACGATTCCGGCCAATACCTGTTCCGCGAGGGCGAGGCCACCAGCAAGACCTACTTGCTCAACAGGGGTTTGGTGCGTTTGTTCAGCAACAACCAGGACGGCAACTCGAAAACGGTCTTCTTCTACAAGGCAGGGTCGCTCATCGGATTCCAGAAGCTCCAACGCGTCAAAGAACGCTGGCCGTCGATCTTGAACGCAAAGGCCACCACGAAGTGCGAGGTGTATGTCCTGGCCGCCGATGACTTCATCGCGGCACTCAAGGAAGACGGAGAGGCTTGCTTCGCCCTGTCTCAGTACCTCTTCGAGCAGCTCGCTCTTCAAACGAGGGAATCCGTCAACACGTCGATTTATTCCGTTCTGCAGCGCTTCGCCGCTCTCTTGCTCATGCTGTCAAAGGAGTTTGGCGCCATGCAGGCTCCTGCGATAATCCCCTTCACCAACGACGAGCTTGCCGAGATGCTCGGCGTGCACGTCAACTCGATAACCAACTCGATAAACGCCTTGCGGAAGTCCGAATGCGTCGAAAAGCGCCGGTCTACCCTTATCGTCATCGACTTCGAAAAGCTGCATTCGGTGGCAGAAAACCTTGTTTCGAAAGGCTGACGACAAGGATCCTAGAAGTAGCCTTCCGCCATGGAATCCTTCACGTCGTCGTCTTCGACGTAATCGGGGTCGGTCATCTCGATGGCGCCGCCTGATTCCATGGTCACCTGGTCACGATAATCCTTCCCATCGGCATGGGCCGCACTGCACGACTGGCCGTCGGACGGAACGTTCTCGGAAACGGCTTCGACCTTCATGGCGTCCTCCTTCGCACGTTTTCGCCCATTATAGGAAGGCGCAAGCACGCAGAACACCGCGCATGAAAACCGTTTCCCGCACGTGAAGCGGGAGGGCGCAGCAAACTTCACCCCTACGTCTACCAGCAACGTGTCGAAAGCGAACGTCCCCTGACGCATTGGTCAAAATCGCATGAGTGGCAAGTGCGCGAGCGACGCCTGCGTTTTCCTGCTAGGGCGCGGACGGCCGCAAGGCCCGCGCGCAGGTTGCGCAGCGAACGGAAACGTCCAGTGGACGTTTCCGCCGAGCGAGCCATTGCTTGAGCACGGG
>CABVEH010000149.1 GCA_902497215.1 uncultured Eggerthellaceae bacterium
CGCGCAAGCGCCTGAACAAGATCCTGTCCGAGAACACCGGCCAGGACATCGAGAAGATCCAGCTGGACACCGAGCGCGACAACTACATGACCGCCGAGGAGGCCAAGGACTACGGCCTCGTCGACGAGATCATCGCGCACCACGGGGAATAGGCGCAACCGCCGGCCCCGCCACCGCAAAAGCGTAGCCCTTTCGCATGCGTCGGACGCACTTTCCGGCGCATGCTTCTATAATTAGCGGAAGACACGAAGGCCGACCCGCCCAGGCGGAAACGAAGCGAAAGCGAGCCAATGAGCAACGACAGCACATACATTGACGGAAGCGAAATCAAGTGCGCCTTCTGCGGCAAGCCAAGCGACCAGGCGATCTCCATGATAGAGGGGCCCAACGGCATATACATCTGCGACGAATGCATAGCGGTGTGCGCGGACGCCATGATGCAGGACGTGATCGCGCATCATTCCAACGCGCCTGCCGAGGCATACGACGACCAAGGCCCGCATGCGCAGGGGAATGCCGTGCAGCAGGCATTCGCGTCGGGCAAGCACGCCAAGCACGGCCGCACGCAGCCCCAGCCCGAGCCATCCGGGCAGGCGTCCGCCAACGCAAGCCCTCAGGACCTGGAAGCCGCACGCAAGGAGGTGCTTGCGTCGCTGCCCACCCCGCACAAGATATACGAGAACCTGTCCCAGCACGTCGTGGGACAGGAGGCGGCCAAGCGCGCGCTCTCCGTCGCCGTGTACAACCATTACAAGCGCATCATGCTGGAACCTTCGGGCGACGACGACGGCGTCGAGGTGGACAAGTCGAACATCATGCTGCTGGGGCCCACCGGGTCGGGCAAGACCTTGCTGGCCCAGACGCTGGCGCGCACCTTGCAGGTGCCCTTCGCCATAGCCGACGCAACCACCCTCACCGAGGCAGGCTACGTGGGCGAGGACGTCGAGAACATACTGCTGAAGCTGGTCACGGCCGCCGACTTCGACATCGGTCGCGCGCAGATCGGCATCATATACATAGACGAGATCGACAAGATCGCGCGGAAGGCCGAAAACCTTTCCATCACGCGCGACGTGTCGGGCGAGGGCGTGCAGCAGTCGCTCCTCAAGATCGTCGAGGGCTGCGACGCGGCCATTCCTCCGCAAGGCGGCCGCAAGCATCCCGAGCAGGAGCTCCTGCACGTCGACACCACCAACATCCTGTTCATCCTGGGCGGCGCGTTCGTCGGGCTCGCCGACATCATCGGGCAGCGCGTTGGCAAGAGCGGGCTGGGCTTCGCTTCCGAGCTTCCCGAGTCGAAGAAGCAGGCCGAGGCCGAGCTTCTGGCGCAGGTGCTTCCCGAAGACCTCAACAAGTACGGCATGATCCCCGAGTTCGTGGGCCGCATCCCCGTCATCACGTCGCTTGACGAGCTGAACGAGGACGACCTGATGCGAATCCTCACCGAGCCGAAGAACGCGCTGGTGAAGCAGTACGTGAAGATGTTCGAGCTGGAAGGCAGCGAACTCGTGGTGGAGAAGGACGCGTTGCGCGCCATCGCACACGAGGCCCAGGAGCGGGGCACGGGCGCCCGCGGCCTTCGCGCCATATGCGAGCGTGCGCTCATGGGCGTCATGTACGACCTTCCCGAGCATAAAGGCGCAACCCGCGTGGTGCTTCGCGCCACCGACATCACCGGCGAGACGTACCCCGAGATAGAGGACGTCAAGGAACCACTGGAAAAGACCGCATAGAGGAGACTTCACATGGCGGAGGGCAAGACCAAGGAGAACTACAGCGAGTGGGAAAGGCCCATATTCGAGGCCTGGCGCGACGGAGGGTACTTCTCGCGCACCCCGGGCTTCGGCGAGCATGCCAGCCAGCCCTACACCATTGTGATCCCGCCGCCCAACATCACCGGCGTGCTGCATCTCGGCCACGCGCTGAACGACACCATCCAGGACGCCTGCATACGCCGCGCCCGCATGCAGGGCTATCGCACGCGCTGGGTTTTGGGAACCGACCATGCCGGAATCGCCACGCAGACCAAGGTCGACAAGCACCTGGCCGAACAGGGCATAAACCGCCGCGAGATAGGCCGCGACGCCTTCATCGAGGAATGCCAGAAGTGGCGCGACGAGTACGGAACCACCATCGTCAACCAGATCAAGGCCATGGGCTGCAGCTGCGACTACGAGAACGAGCAGTTCACCATGAGCCCCGAGTTCTCGCTGGCGGTGCGCAAGGTGTTCGTCGACTGGTACCACGCAGGGATAATCTACAGGGGTCGCCGCATCGTCAACTGGTGCCCCAGCTGCACCACCGCCATCGCCGACGACGAGGCCGAGTACGAGGAGGAGGCCAGCCACCTTTGGTACCTGCGCTATCCTCTGACCGACGGAATGGACTACCTGGTGGTGGCCACCACGCGCCCCGAAACCATGCTGGGCGACACCGGCGTTGCCGTCAGCCCCAAGGACGAGCGCTACGCCAACCTCGTGGGGAAGACGGTGACGCTTCCCATAGTGAACCGCGAGATTCCCGTCTTCGCCGACTTCCACGTCGACGCGGAGTTCGGAACGGGTGCCGTCAAGGTAACGCCCGCGCACGACCCCAACGACTTCGCCATGGGCAAGCGCGCGGGGCTGGACCAGGTCAACATCTTCGACGAGACGGCGACCGTGGTCGACGGTTTCGGGAAGTTCTCGGGCATGTCGCGCGACGAGGCCAGGCAGGCGGTGGTCGACGAGTTCGAATCGCTCGGGCTGCTCGACCACATCGAGGACCTCACGCATTCGGTCATGCACTGCTACCGCTGCCACAACACGCTGGAGCCATGGCTCTCCGAGCAGTGGTTCGTCTCGGTCGACGGGCTGAAGAAGCCTGCGGCCGCCGCGGTCGAGTCGGGCGAGATCGAGTTCTATCCCTCCCGGTGGGCGCAGGTGTATCTGGACTGGCTGGACAACCTGAAGGACTGGTGCATATCGCGCCAGCTGTGGTGGGGGCACCGCATCCCCATGTTCTACTGTGACGAATGCGGGTGGCAGGACGCCTCGGTCGAAGACGTCGAGGCGTGCCCCGAATGCGGCGCGCCGGTCCGTCAGGACGAAGACGTGCTGGACACGTGGTTCTCGTCGCAGCTTTGGCCCTTCGCCACGCAAGGGTGGGGCGTCCATGGGAAGGACGCGCCCGAGCTGGTCGAGAACTATCCGACGCAGCTGCTTTCCACGGCCCGCGACATCATGGGGCTTTGGGTCGCCCGCATGGTCATGGCGTCCGAGCACTGCATGGGCCAGATCCCCTTCCAGGACGTCATCATCCACCCCACCGTCATGGGCGCCGACGGCAAGCCCATGAGCAAGTCCCGCGGAAACGGCGTCGACCCGGTGAAGCTGATGGAGGACTACGGGGCCGACGGCATGCGCTTCGGGCTGCTCACGCAGGTCACGGGGTCGCAGGCGATAAGGTTCGACGTGCAGAAGATCGAGTCGGCCCGCAACTTCGCCAACAAGATAAGGAACGCCGCCAGGTTCGTGGCGATGAACCTCGAAGGCTACGTCCCAGGCGAGCCCCAGATGGCGGACGCGTCCGACAAGTGGATATTCTCGCGGCTGGCGAAGCTGGTCGAGGGCGTCGACGCGGCATACGCCTCATACGAGTTCAGCGAGATGACCAGGCAGCTTTACACGTTCTTCTGGAACGAGTTCTGCGACTGGTACATCGAGTTCTCGAAGCCCAGGCTCGCCGGCGACGACGAGGCGGACAGGCTTGCATGCCAGCGCAACCTGCTGGCCGTGCTGGACGTCGCGCTCAGGCTGCTGCATCCCATCATGCCCTTCACCACCGAAGACATCTACGCGAAGCTCCCGAAGGGCGAGGGCGCGCCCGCAATGCTGATCTGCGCCGAGTGGCCCAGTGCGCAGGCACTGGCGCACTACGTCGACGAGCAGGCGGAACTCGCCACGGT
>CABVEH010000150.1 GCA_902497215.1 uncultured Eggerthellaceae bacterium
ACGAGCCGCAAAGGGAGGCGGTCCTGTGCACCGAGGGACCGCTTCTCGTGCTTGCAGGGGCGGGCAGCGGGAAGACCCGCGTGCTGACCCACCGAATCGCGTACATGGTCGACGAGCTAGGAGTCTCGCCCTGGTCGATCCTGGCCATCACGTTCACCAACAAGGCGGCCACCGAGATGCGCGAGAGGCTGTCGAAGGCCATCGGGCCCAAGGCGCGCGGGATGTGGGTGTCCACCTTCCACAGCGCCTGCGTGCGCATAATAAGGGCGAACGCCGAAACCCTCGGCTTCACGCAGAGCTTCACCATATACGACCCCGACGACCAGAAGCGCCTGGTGAAGGCATTGATGCTCGAGCTGGACATCAACCCCAAGATGTTCCCGCCGAACACCGTGCTGAACCGCATCTCGTCCGCCAAGAACGAGCTGCTCGTCCCCAGCGAGTACGCCAAGGCGGCCACCGACCCGGTGGGGAAGGTGGCCTCGCGCGTGTACGCCCGCTACCAGGAGCGCCTCAAGGCGTCGAACGCCATGGACTTCGACGACCTGCTGCTTTACACATACCTGCTGCTCAAGCACCATCCCGACATACTCGCCGCCTACCACGACAGGTTCCACTACATAATGGTCGACGAGTACCAGGACACCAACCACGCCCAGTATGCGATCACCAAGCTCCTGGCCGCGGCGCGCAAGAACATCATGGTCGTCGGCGACGACGACCAGTCCATCTACTCGTGGCGCGGGGCCGACATATCCAACATCCTCGACTTCGAGGAGGACTACCCTGACGCGCGCGTGGTCAAGCTGGAACAGAACTACCGCAGCACGGCCAACATCCTGAACGCGGCGAACGCCGTCATCGCCAACAACCGCAAGCGCAAGGACAAGCGGCTGTTCACCGAGGTTGGGTCGGGCGACAAGGTCGGCGTGTTCGTCGCCAGCGACGAGCGCGACGAGGGGCGCTGGGTCGCCGGCGAGATAGAGAAGCTGAAGTCCGACGGCGCCAGCTACAACCAGGTGGCCGTGTTCTACCGCACCAACGCCCAGTCGCGCGTCATCGAGGACATGCTGATCCGCGTGGGCGTCCCATACCGCATAGTGGGCGGCACCAAGTTCTTCGACCGCAAGGAGATACGCGACGTGATGGCCTACCTGTCGCTCGTGGTGAACCCCGCAGACGACGTGTCGTTCGAACGCGTGGTGAACACCCCCAAGCGCGGCATAGGCAAGGGCACCATCGAGCAGATGGAGGAGGTCGCCCGCACGTTCCACATGCCCATGCTTGAAGCGGCCGAGACGCTGGTCGCCGACGAGACGGTGAGGCCTTCCGCGCGCAAGTCCATCGGCGAGTTCGTCGAGATGGTCAAGACGGCAGGCACCTACGAGGGCGACCTTCGCAAGGTGGTCGAGCGCATCATCGACGACTCGGGGATGATAGAGGCCTACGAGCTCGAGGACACCGACGAGGCCCGCGGCCGCGTCGAGAACATAAAGGAGTTCCTGTCGGTGGTCACGGAGTTCGCCGAGACGCACGACGACGGCGAGGACGCCTACTACGAGGCACCCACCTCGGCCGACGCTCCGGGCGCAGGCGACGCAGGGGAACCTGGCGCCGCGGCGGACGATTCCGAAGAGGAGCCCGCGCGAACGCTCCGCGGCGACTCGCTGGCCGACTTCATAGAATGGGTCCGGCTGCGCACCGATTTGGACGCCGTCGACGACGGAGGGGCCGCCGTCACTCTGATGACGGTGCATTCGGCCAAGGGGCTGGAATTCGACTACGTGTTCGTCACCGGCATGGAGGAGACGGTCTTCCCGCACATGAACTCCATCGGCGAGAGCGAAGGCGTGGAAGAGGAGCGCCGTCTGGCCTACGTGGCCATAACGCGCGCCCGCAAGAAGCTTTGCCTCACCTGCGCCCAGACGCGTCAGCTGTTCGGGCAGACCAACGCCAACCCGGCGTCCAGGTTCATCCAGGAGATACCCTCCGAGCTCCGCGACACGAAAGGGCTCGGCTCGGCCGGGTTCGCCGGAAGCGGCTGGGAGAAGCGGGGGAGCAGGCGCGGCATATCGGGAAGCGGCCGCGAAGCCGGGCGCGGAGGCGTGTCGTACCAGTCGTCCGCGTCGCAGGGAACGCGCAGGGGAAGGCCCCTGTCGGGCGTCAAGGCAGGGTCGGACGGCAAGCGGGCCGGTGCGCGGACCACCTTCAAGAAGGGCGACACCGTCGACCACAAGACGTTCGGCAAGGGCGTCGTCATCAAGGTGGACGGCGACACGTTGCTGGTGAAGTTCGCTAAGACCGGCCAGGTCAAGAAGCTGTTGAAGGACTACGCGCCTATCGTCAAGCTGTCATAGGCTATAGTATGCAGGTCTGAAAGCAACACCAGGGGGACTGACATGCCGAACACGGTACTGGTGCTTGGTCACCGAAATCCTGACAACGACTCCATCAGCGCTGCCATTGGGCATGCGTACCTTCGCACGAAGCTTGCCGAGCGCGACGGCAACCCCGAAGGGCTCGTGTTCGTGCCCGGACGCCTGGGGCCGCTGCCTCCCGAGAGCCAGTGGATCCTGGAGAAGAACGGCATGGAGCCCCCCAAGATCGTCAAGCACATCAACGTCCGCGTGAAGGACGTCATGACGAAGGACCCGGTCAGCGTCTCCGAGGGCGACACCATGCTCGAAGCCGGAAGGCTTCTGCGCAAGCACAACGTCCGCTCGCTGGTCGTGCGCGACGACGACGGGAAGTTCCTGGGGCTCATATCGACGCGCGCCATAGCCGAGCGCTACATCTCGGCAACCGACATGCTGCAGGAAGGGGAGAGCTCGTCGTCGATGGCGGTGGCCTCATCGCTCATCGACTCGCTCACGCAGAAGGTATCCGAGCTGATGGCCACCAACGTGCTTGTCCTCGACGAGGAAGACCTCGTGAAGGACGCCGCCGCCGACCTGATCGCAAGCGAGCTGCGTGAGGGCGTCGTCCTGGACAGCGCGGGCAGGGCGGCGGGCATCGTCACTCGTTCCGACGTCACCAACGTCCCCAAGCGCAAGGTCATCCTGGTCGACCACAACGAAAGCCGCCAGGCCGTCGCGGGCATCGAGAACGCCGACGTCCTCGAGATCATCGACCACCACCTTCCTCGTCGAGGACAAGCACGTTGGTGGCGGCCGACGTGTCGACGGCCAAGCCCATCCGCTTCCTCAACCTGCCGTGGGGGTCCACGGCCACGATCGTGACCTACGAGCTGCGCAAGGAAGGCTTCGACATACCCGAGGGGATAGCCGAGGTTCTTCTTTCCGCCATCATGACCGACACCGTCATACTGAAGTCGCCCACGGCCACCGAGGTGGACCGCGAGAACGCCGAATACCTCTGCGATCTGCTCGGCGTCGACATGCGCGAGTTCGGGCTGCAGGTGTTCCGCGCCCGCGGGGGCGAGGGCGACATGCCGGTGGAGAAGTTCGTCCGCGCCGACTCGAAGGAGTTCACCGTCGACGACAGGGTGGTGCTGATCGCCCAGCACGAGACCGTCGACCTCGAGGGCGCGCTTTCGCGCGAGGCCGAGGTGCGCGAGTACATGCGCAAGCTCCGCGACGACAACAACTACGAGTTCGTGCTGCTGCTGGTGACGGACATCCTCGCCGAAGGAAGCCAGTTCCTGCTGGAGGGCAGCCCCAAGGTGGTCGAGCAGGCCTTCGGAATAGAATGCAACGCGCAAGGCGGCAACTGGATGCCCGGCATCCTCTCGCGCAAGAAGCAGGTCGCAGCCCGCATCCTTGCGTAATAATTCGTTCTAAAGAACGAATTATTACCTGACGCTGCGCGGACGCCCCAGCGGTTCTCCTTCGCCCTCCAAGGAACTCTCGATGTACCTAAGTACATCTTCGGTTCCTTTCGCGCGAATTAGAACCACTGTAGGCGCCGCTCGCTCGCTTTTG
>CABVEH010000151.1 GCA_902497215.1 uncultured Eggerthellaceae bacterium
CTCGCCCGCTCCCTCGGTGGCCAGCTCGATCATGGAGGCCACGCGCCACTCTCCCGAAAGGTCGATGGCGTTGCCTTGGTATTCCACCTGCAGCGTTCCGCACGCCGCCTGCGCGGCCGCCTGGAAGCACCCGCGCGTCAGGCGCATCATGCCCTCGAGGTCGCTGAACGCCTCGTAGGCCTCCATGGTGGTGAATTCGGGGTTGTGCGTGTGGTCCATTCCTTCGTTGCGGAACTGGCGCCCCAGCTCGAACACCTTCTCGAACCCGCCCACCAGCAGGCGCTTCAGCGGAAGCTCGGTGGCGATGCGCAGGTAGTAGTCGCGGTCCAGAGCGTTGAAGTGCGTGACGAACGGCTTCGCATTGGCGCCGCCCAGGATGCCGTTCAGGAACGGCGTCTCCACCTCCATGAAGCCCTGCTCCTCCATGTAGGCGCGGATGGCAGAAACAATGGCCGAGCGCTTCAGGAACACGTCGCGGACCTCGGGATTCATCACCATGTCCACGTAGCGCTGGCGGTAGCGCGTCTCCTTGTCGGTCAGCCCGTGGAACTTCTCAGGCAACGGACGTATCGATTTCGACAGCAGCTCGAACGTGTCGACGGCGACGGAAAGCTGGCCGCGGCGCGTGCGCATGACGACGCCGTGCACGCCCAGCCAGTCGCCCACGTCGATGTCCTTGATCTCGTCGAAGGCCTCCTCGCCCAGGGCGTTGATGCGGCAGAACAGCTGGATGGTCCCCGTCGGGTCCATGAGCTCGAGGAAGGCGATCTTGCCCTGCACGCGGCGCGCCATCACGCGGCCAGCAAGGCTGACCTCGTCCTCGGTGGTCTCGCCGTCTTCGAGCGATCCGTACTCCGCCTCGAGGTCGGCCACGAAGTCGCTGCGCTTGAACGCATGCCCATAAGGGTCGCGCTCTGCCTCAAGAAGCGCCGCGCGCTTGGCCTTGCGCACTTCGATGGGGTCGTCCTCTATCTCGAGCGTTTCAACGATTTCTTCAGCCATTGCCTCTCCTTGAATAAACTGGTTTCCTTATTCTGTCACAGGAGGAAACCAAAGTGAGCGAGAGGCCCTGGCGTGTTCCAGATTCGCCCGCCTTCGAACCAAGTTGGCTTCGGCCAACGCAGAGTTTGAAACAAGGGCGAAGATGGGATGCGCCAGGGCCTCGCAGCGTCTTGATTCTGTGCCTTGGCACAGAATCTAATGCTCTATCTTAAGAACTTCCAGCGGAATCTCGCGGCCGGTGGGGCCGATCGCGGTGGTCTTGTCGCCCTTCTTGCAGCCAAGCAGCGCAGCGCCCACGGGAGACTCGTTCGACACCTTGCCGGCAGCCACGTCGCTTTCGGCGCCGCCCACGATGGTCAGCACGCGTTCCTTGCCGCCCATCTTCACGGTGACGGTGGACCCGACGTTGACCTTCGACGAGCGCTTCGGGGTCTTGACGACGGTGGCCTCGCTGAGGATGTGGTTGATCTCGGCTATGCGGCCCTCCATCATGGCCTGTTCGTTCTTGGCGTCGTCGTATTCGGAGTTCTCGGAGATGTCGCCGAACTCGCGGGCGACGCGGATGCGCTCGCCTATCTCGGCGCGCTTTTCAGTCTCGAGGTAGTGCAGCTCCTCTTCCAAGTTCTGGCGGCCTTCGGGGGTGAGGATGTAGTTGCTGTCTGCCATTTATGCCTAGTTCCCTTCTAACGCACAGGCACGCCCGTCTTCAGGCGTGCCCAGGTACCGTCCGTTGCCTGCGCCTCGCTGCCCTTGCGGGCAGGGCGCCGTCGGAGAAGCTACTCCGACTTCTTCTTCACCACTACCTTCTTGACCGTCTTCTTCGGCTGCTCGGAAGCGGCCTTCTCGGTTTCGGCCGGGGCTTCCTCGACCACGGTCTCGACCGTCTCCTCGTCGTCGGAGGACTCGGCCACTTCCTTCTTGCCGGCGTCCATGCCGTCGCGAAGGCCCTTGACCGTCTTTCCAAGGGCAGAGCCCAGCTTGGGAAGGTTCTTCGGGCCGAATATGAGCAGCACCACTACGAGGATGATAAGGAGCTCGGGAACGCCCAGTCCGAGAATTTTCATCTGACACACCAACTTTCGTAGAAATTTACGCGCACAAGGGTATCACAACATGCCGAAACTTGCCCGCTCCACACAAAAAATCAGACGGAGCGTGCAGGCCGTGGTCCAGACGCCGTGCGAATCGCGTCGTCGCACGTGATCTATCCAGAGCAGCGGCCTACATACTAGAAATCTGCACGAACTCGGAACGCTGGCACCATTTCGGCGCCACCTAGCAAAAGAGGCCAGAGGATACGCCCTCTGGCCTCGTGTTTCCGATGGTCGGGATGACAGGATTTGAACCTGCGACTTCTTCGTCCCGAACGAAGCGCGCTACCAAACTGCGCCACATCCCGACTCGCAAAAAGCTGCTGCGATTCGCAGCAGGAATCATCCTATCATAGCCGCCGAACGTGGCGCAAATCAAATATGGCTTCTGTCGTATTCCCTGCGGGCGCGCAGGATGTGGTGCGCGTACACCCAAAGCACGATGACCGCGCATGCCACCGTCATGACGGAAAGCACGTCGTAGGTGCTGTTGTAGTTGCCCGTGGCCTGAGCCAGCACGCCCGGCATCATGTTGAACACGAACCCGCCGAACGCGTAGGCCAGCTGGAAGTGCCTGATGGTCTTCAGCATCTGGTCGGGCGAGCTGAGCTCGAGCGACCACAGCGACACGCCCGTGGTGCCCAGCGGCATTCCGATTCCCAGGATGACCGCCGCGAACGCCGCCTCGGACACGCCTCCGTGCCCGATCAGGCTGCACAGCACCATGGCCGACAGCAGCAGGAAGAAGAACACAGCCGAGCCTGCGAAGGTGCCGAAGCGGTCGCACACCTTCCCCACGGCGAACTTCGACAGCGTGAGAAACACTCCGGCGACCGATATCACCGCCGCCGCGATGACCGGGTCTATGCCGTTGGACGTGAGCAGTATGCCGAAGTAGTTGTAGCCCGCCACCGACACCCCGCCGAGCAGCACTATGGCGAACATCATCGCCACGTACGCGCCCTTGGGAAGCGGCACGGTGGAAAGGCGCACCTTGGGATGCTTCGGGTGCCTGGAACGCTCCGGTGCCTTAGGGTTCTTGGGCCGCCTTCCGGTGGCGGAGGCCCTGGGGCCTCTTCCCTCCCCTTCCGCCGACGCGTCACCTTCCGGCGCGGCCCCGATTGGTTCGAGCCCCATCTCATAGGGCGTCATGCGAACGAAATACAGCACGACCAACGCTATGGCCAGCGCGACCATGCCCTCTATCATGAAAGCCGCGGAAAGCGACGACGCCTCGATCACCCATCCGGCCAGCACTGGCACGACCACCGCCGCCACGCCGCTTCCCATGGTGACGACGCCCGACACCGAGCCGACCTTCCCCTTGAACCAGTTCCCAATGAGGTAGGTCGACGCCACCATTCCGCCGAAGCCGTAGCCTACGCCCGCGAGCACGCTTGCCACGCACAATCCCGCCATGGTCTGCACGCTTGAGAACACGAAGAACGACAGCACCGTGCACGCCGTGGCGGCGAAGAACCCAATGCGGGGGTTCAGCCGCTTGAACACAGCGCCCGTGAAGAACATGCACACGAATGCCACGCAGGTGCGGATGGTCACGACGAACGAGCCGCCCACGTTCCCCACGCCGGGGATCTCGACCAGGTAAGGCTGGTACACGCTGAAGGCAGTGGAGGTGAAGCCCACGTTGACGAACAACAGCAGGAAGGCGCAGGCAACTATGACCCGCTCGTAATGTCTGCGGACGGCACCCATGATGGACATGATTCTACGGCTTGCAGGGCGCTTCCAGATGCGCGCGGAGCCCTTCGGCACCCCAATGTTACGCTGGCGGGCATGGGATGCATGTGACAGGGGACGTTCGCTTTGACACACCCGCGGGTGTG
>CABVEH010000152.1 GCA_902497215.1 uncultured Eggerthellaceae bacterium
AGGCAGCCCGATAACCGAGGTTACTGCCGGGCAAAGCGGAGACAAGCACTACTACGCAAAGTGGGCGCCCAAGACCTATGCGATCGCCTACAACATGGGCACTGACAGCACGGGCGCGACCCCTCCTGCCACCATCGACTTGTCTGCGTTCGAGAGCTATCAGACAAGCGGCGCTGCCTTCCAGCTTCCCGGAGCGGACGTGATGGACTGGGAGGGCCACACCTTTGCTGGCTGGCACGAGAAGGCCGACCTGTCCGATGCTCCTTTGACCGAGCTTGCCGCTGGCACGTATGGCGACAAGAACCTTTATGCCGCCTGGGTCGGTGGCGAAGCCTGCGTGCTTTCGTTCCGTTTGAACGGGGGCTCTTTCGCAAGTCAGCCCAAGACGGTCTACGAGTTTGGCGTGGATGGCGTTCAGGAAGGCGCCACCGTTGGTTTGCCTGCCGCCTCTGGCATTGTCCGTGATGGTTATGTTTTCGGCGGATGGTACGCCGACGAGGCATGCAGCGGGACGGCGGTAGAGAGCGTGCAGCTTGTCAAGGGCGTCATCGATCTTTACGCGAAGTGGACCCTTCAGCAGTACGACATCGCGTTCGAGCTGAACGGAGGCGCTTTCGTCGACGGGTTCGTTCCGCCTTCCAGCTACAACGTGGAGTCGGGCGAAGTAGCGCTCCCTGCTTCTGGCGATGTTGTTCGCGACGGGTTCGTGTTCAAGGGCTGGCACGAGGACGCAGGCTTCGCAGGCGATGCGGTCGTCGCCATTCAAGGCGGCAGCGTTGGAGACAAGACGTTCTACGCGAAATGGACGGAGGAGCAGGTCACGCCTCCTGGGCCCGACGAGCCTGATCCAGACAACCCAGATCCCGACGAGCCCGACATATCCGACGTGGTCATTCTGTCGCTGGCGCTTGGAGCCGATGCCCAGAAGACCGTCAGCTGGACGGAGGCGGAAGACGGCCACTTCTATGGGCGCATGGAGGTTCTGCGCTCGAAGATGCCCACCAAGGCCGAGGACTTCAACCTGGACGTTCCCGAGAACGTGGTCGTTCACCTGATCACCAAGCGTGTGCAAGCCCTCGCGCTTGCACATCCGTTGGAAGCTTTCTATGGCGCCCTTTCGTCGGACGACGCATACGGCGTTGCGGTCGCGCGCGACGCCGCCGCGGCTTATGCTGTCGCGCGCGAAGGCTCGCAGTCCGACTTCTGGGACATCGTGCTTAAACACAGGGACGACCCCAACCTGCAGAAGCTTTACACGCTCGAAGTTGTCCCGGTGGAGGAAGGCAAGCCCACGCCCAATCCGGATCCGGAACCGACTCCGACGCCTACGCCCGACCCGAGCCCCAATCCCAATCCTGGGCCTTCGCCAATTCCGGGCACTCCGCACGTTCCGACATCCAACAACGGTCTTGCGAGCGATGCCGGACTTGCGAACACCGGAGACAACGCCATGGACGGCGTCCTTGCGCTCGGCATTCTGGGCGCCTGCTTCGGCGTGCTTTCGTTGGTCGTCGGCCTCGTCGCTCGTTCCCGCCGCGCATAACAGCGTGTCAGGGGACGGATCAAGCGTTCTATAAGGCGTTCCACGAGCAAGTTGCGATGGCTGCTTGTACCAGAAAAAAGTTGGAAAATGCCAAAAAATCGCCGATTTCTGTCAATCTGCTTGTTTGCGCAGTGGCCATGCAAAGCATCACAATCTCCTGAACTGGGTTTTTATGACACACCTCAAAATTCCAACTTCTAAAAGTGTCGTTTCAAGCCCTTTTTCGCCCCAAAACTGACAGTAATCAGCGATTTTTTGGCATTTTCCAACTTTTTTCTGGCACGACGTCCTCTCAGATGCCAAATTCGTCACCGTTTGACCTCTTTATGCCTTTCTGGAGTATAAAAATCATGAAGCAAGAGAAAGGGGCGCGTTGTGGAACAGACGATTCGCCTAGCCATAGACGGCATGCACTGCGCGAACTGCGCTGCCAACATAGAGAAGCACTACCGCGCCCTGCCTAGCGTCAAGGACGTGTCGGTTAACCTGGCGAACAACACGGGGCGCGTGACGTTCGACCCCGAGGCTGCCACCGTCGACGACATGCTGCACGTGTTCGACGACCTGTCGTTCACGGCCGAGATAATCCCCGAGGATGCGCCGCTGGTCGACGAGAAGCGTCGCGAGAAGGAAGCCGCCCGCGCCAAGCACGACGTGCGCGTGTTCGCCACGGCCGCCGCGCTCACGGTCGTCATAGTCGCCATCGGCATGATTCCCGGCTGGCACATGGCGGTCGGTGGATGGCTGGCCGGTTTGTTCGCTGGCGGCCATGCCACGCACGTGCAGGCCATGTTCGCAGCCAACGTGCTGCTCATGGTGCTCACGGTCCCTGTCCAGTTCGGCTGCGGGCTTCGCTTCTACAAGGGAGCATGGGGCTCGCTCAAAAGCGGCAGCGCGAACATGGACGTGCTGGTGGCCCTGGGAACCTCGATCGCGTTTCTCTTCTCGCTGTGGATCACGTTCCTTCCCGTGTTCACAGGCAACTGGACCGATGCCGAGGTGGCCCTGGGAGTCAACGACGGCATGCCTTACTTCGAGACGTGCGCGATGCTCATAACCTTCGTGCTACTCGGCAAGATCCTGGAGGCGCGCGCGAAGGGCGCGACGAACCAGGCGATAGAGGCGCTCATGAACCTCACCCCTCCCACGGCGCGCGTGATCCGCGCCGGCGAGGAAGCCGAGGTTCCTCTTGCGCAGGTGATGGCGGGCGACATGGTGGTCGTTCGTCCTGGCGAGAAGATGCCGGTCGACGGAGTGGTCGTGGAAGGCGCGACCGAGGTCGACGAATCGATGCTCACGGGGGAGGCGCTTCCCGTTGCCAAAGGCGAGGGCGACGCGGTTACGGGCGGAACGCAGAACACGACCGGCTCGGTGGTGGTGAAGGCGCTGCGCGTCGGCACCGATTCCACGCTGGCCCGCATCGTGCGCGCGGTCGAGGACGCCCAGGGGTCGAAGGCCCCGGTGCAGCGCATCGCCGACAGAATCGCGGCGGTCTTCGTTCCGGCCATCCTGGCCATAGCGCTGGTCACCTTCTGCGTGTGGTTCTTCGTTCTGCCGCCTCTCGTGTCCAACGTGGCGGTGCCGTTCGGAGACCTGCTCACGCAGGCGCTCATGCCCGCCATCGCCGTCATATGCGTGGCGTGCCCGTGCGCGTTGGGACTTGCGACGCCCACGGCCCTGATGGTAGGCATGGGGAAGGGCGCGCAGCTAGGCGTGCTGATCAAGGACGGCGAAGTGCTCGAGCGCATGTGCGGGCTCCAGGCCACCGTTTTCGACAAAACCGGAACCCTTACAGTCGGGCGTCCGCAGGTTGTGGAATGCGACGTCCCCGAATACGAGCTGTCCCTGGCCGCTGCGCTCGAAGCCAAAAGCGAGCATCCGCTTGCCCAGGCGGTCGTGACATACTGGCGCAACGGTCAAGGCGCAGAGAAAGGCACGCCTTCCGTTTCCGATTTCCAGGCCATTCCCGGCGAGGGAGTGAGCGGGAAGGTCGACGGCCACGATGTGTTCGTCGGGGTGGCTTCCGGGCGTGCGGGCGCGGCTCATGGGTCGCTCGTGCGCGTCGACGGCGTCGATGCGGGAACGATCGTCTTCAGCGACGAGCCCCGTCCCGACGCGAAGGCCGTCGTCGGCGAGCTGCACGAGGTCTATGGCGTGGAATCGTACATGGTTACGGGGGACGCCAACGCGACGGCAACCGAGGTTGCACGCGAGGTCGGCATCCCCGAGACCAACGTATATGCCGAGGTGAGGCCACTGCAAAAGGCCACCATCGTGGAGGCCGTGGAAGGAGGCGGCCAAGACGGGACAAACGCCGTGTCTTCGGATGCGACAAAGACGTCGAGTGTCATCACCGCGTTCGTGGGCGACGGCATCAACGACGCCCCGGTGCTG
>CABVEH010000153.1 GCA_902497215.1 uncultured Eggerthellaceae bacterium
GGAGTTCAGGATAATTCCAGCGCGCCACGGAATGAGGTCGCGGCATCCTTTCGTAGACCGCGAAAGCGGGAAGCAGTGACGACGCTTGGCGCAAGATTCCTTTCCACAAGCATATATATGTAAGCAAAAAGCGGTCTCTAGCTGGCACTATATCTACTTTACATAACATATATTATCGTAGTTTTATATAGGAAGATGCTTCCAGGTAGAAACGGTGCCAAGAATGCAGCATCCGAGAAGCCTAGTCCCAGACCGACCCGCTGGACGACGATCCCGATGCGGAGGAGCCGCCGAACGTTTCGAACAGGTTCGAGAAGTCACCGGTCTGCAGCGCCTGCGAAACGGCCCCGAACATGAAGACGAACGCGACGGCATTCAGGCACGTTGCGGCACACGATGCAACCAGCGCAACGATCGACTGCACATAAAGCGTGCGAGCGAGGCTGCCTGTACCATCCGACGGCTCCATGGTCTTGCGCATCCTGACGAAAGCGATTATTGCGCAGACGAGCGACGCGATGCTCAACGCGACGCCTCCGATAAGGAGCGACACAGGAGCGCCGATCAAGGCGACGGTGATAAGCGTCTGGCACGTCTTCAGGCGCTGCAGCTTCAGCTGCTGGCGTTCCTCCTCGGACATTGGGTCGGCTCCGTTCGTCTGGTTCGTTCCGCTCATCTGGTTCCACTGCTTCCGAATCCGTGCGCGCCGCGCTCGGTGGCGTCCAGGGCGTCGCGTTCGACAAGCGACACCTGAGGCATCGCGACTATGGCCATCTGCGCGATCCTGTCGCCTTCCTTCACCTCGAAGGCCGACTTGGGGTCGGTGTTAAGAAGGACGACCATCACTTCGCCACGGTATCCGCTGTCCACGAGTCCTGGCGCGTTCAACACGGTTATGCCGTTCCGCGAGGCAAGGCCGCTTCTGGGAATGACAAGACCCGCATGGCCTTCGGGTATGGCGATCGAGAAGCCACACTTCACCGTCGCCCGCTCGAAGGGATCCAGCGTGAGGGACTGCGCGGCCCTTAGGTCGAAGCCGGCGTCGCCCTCGTGGGCGTATCCAAGCGGACCCTGGAACCCTTCTAAAGCAGAGTATTCGACTTCCATGACGTTCCTACACGTCCGCGAGGGCCTGCGAGAACTCCTCGACGCTCTTGAAGTCCTTGTACACGCTCGCGAACCGGATGTATGCCACGTCGTCTATACTGGCGAGCCTGGAAAGCACCATCTCGCCAAGCTCCTTCGATACCACCTCGCCAGACGAGCTCGCACGAAGCGTGGTCTCGATGTCGGTTATCAGGGAATCCATCTGCTCGTGCGTGACGGGTCTCTTCGCGCAGGCTATCAGCAGGCCGCGCAAGAGCTTCTCTCGGTCGAACGCCTCGGACGACCCGTCTGACTTTATGACGATCACAGGCCGCTCGCCCAGGCGCTCGTACGTGGTGAACCTGTGGCCGCATTCGAGGCACTCGCGTCTTCTTCTTATCGCCATTCCATCTTCGGCAGACCTCGAGTCTATTACCTTCGAGTCCTCGTGTTCGCAGGATGGGCACTTCATGGAAACCTCCGTTTTTCGGTTGATTACATCATACTATATGTTGTGTTTCGTTCAATTCGGCAACTCTTGACGCTGCGCTTTCTTGCTTTGATGCCCATATGTTGCATTCAATAAGACATCAAGCGTCGAAATACTTCTTGCATAGAACCTTTGTTCGTGATTAAATATCGAACAAAGGTACACTATCGGCGTCCATCGGAGGCATAATGAGCACCAAGGTCACCAAGCGGCAGCAGGCCGTGCTCGACGACATCGAGAAGCACATCCGCGAGAAGGGCTACGGCCCAACCGTCAGGGAAGTCTGCCAAGACCTCGGGCTGTCCTCCCCTTCCACCGTCCATGTACACCTCAAAGCGCTCGAAGAGAAGGGGCTGATAAAGCGCGATCCCCTGAAGTCAAGGTCCATCTCGCTTTCGTACTCGCTTGACGGCGAGGGCGCCTCCAACATCATCAGGCCCGAGTTCGGCAGCGTGGTCGGCGTCCCGCTGGTAGGCAACGTTGCGGCAGGCGAACCCATCCTGGCCGAGGAGAACATAACGGACACCATGTTCCTTCCCACCGAAATCGTCGGCGACGCCCCTTCGTTCATGCTTTCCGTCAGAGGCGACTCCATGATCGAAGCTGGAATCAACGACGGCGATTACGTGGTAGTCAGGGAACAGCCTGTCGCGAACAACGGCGACATAGTCGTCGCAATCGTCGACGACGGCGCTACGGTAAAGCGCTTCTACAAGGAACGCAACTCCATAAGGCTTCAGCCCGAGAATTCCTCGATGGACCCGATCGTGGTCGACGACTGCTCCATTTGCGGAATCGTCGTCGCCGTGTTCAGGCGCATCTAGCCACCGCTGCACGGCGGAACGCAATTCCAGCAAGGCCCTGAAGGGTCAGACCGAGTATGGCGAGAACCTGTCGATAAGCTCGTGCGGCACGCGCACCGTCATCTCTATCCCCTCTTCGGTGTACCTCTCCGCGACTATCCTGCACTTCCTGTGGGCAAGCGAAGCCAAATCTCCCCTGTCGAACGGAAGCAGCATCGAGACCACGGCGTCCTTGCTTGCGGCCGCGCGCGAAACCGATTCGATCAGGGCGTCGGACCCGAACCCCGTGAGCGACGAGGTGAAGTATGCGTCCTCGTAGCGGCGCATCATCGCGTCTAGAACGTCTTCTTCCAGCAGGTCGGACTTGTTGAACACGAGCATGCAGGGAGTGTCGGTGGCCTCTATCTGCCGCAGCACATCGTTGACCGAATCGATCTGCCGGAGGTAGTCGTCGGACGAGACGTCTACGACGTGCAGAAGAAGGTCGGCCCCTGATATCTCGTCAAGCGTCGACCTGAAGGCCTCGACGAGCGTGGTGGGAAGCTTCTGTATGAACCCAACGGTGTCGGTAAGCGTCACCTCGCGCCCCTCGGGGAGCATCAGCCTCCTGGTCGTCGAGTCGAGCGTGGCGAAAAGAAGGTCGTCGCTGTAGACGTCGGCCTCGCAGAGGGCGTTCAGAAGGCTCGACTTCCCAGCGTTCGTGTAGCCTACCAGCGCGACCTTGAACACGCCGCTTTCGTAGCGGCTGCTGCGTTGCTGCCCTCTCACCTTCGCCAGGTTCTTGAGCTCGCGCCTGATGCTGGTGATCCTGTTGCGCACTATGCGCCTGTCCACCTCCAGCTGGCTTTCGCCCTCGCCGAACCGGGACCCGACGCCGCCGCCCATCCTGTTGGACGCCAGATGGGCCCACATGCCGCGCAGCCGGGGATAAAGGTACTGGTTCTGCGCCAGCCTCACCTGAAGGCGGCCCTCCTTCGACTTCGCATGCAACGCAAAGATGTCGAGGATTAGCGCCGTGCGGTCTATGACCTTCATCGACTCGGGCATCGCCCGCTCGAGGTTGGATTGCTGCGAAGGCGTGAGCTCGTCGTCGAAAACCACCAGGTCGGCGTCGCATGCGATTGCAGCCTCCCTCAGCTCCTGCACCTTGCCGCTTCCGATGAACGTGGCAGGGTTGGGGCTGGTCATCCTCTGCGTGACCTTCGAGACAACGTCGGCTCCTGCGGTGAATGCAAGCCTCTCGAGCTCGGCGAGCGACGACTCGAGGCTCCACGCAGCACCCGGCCTGTCTATGCCTACGAGGACGGCCTTCTCCCTGCGCGGCGCAACGGAGGTCGCGTGGCCCTTCAAGACGACGTCGTCAGGGTATGCCGTCAAATCCGCACTCCCCTTTCGTGCAACGGCCTAGGCTTCAAGCGTGCCAACGAACGCCTCCTCGGCAGGCCCCGTCATGAGCACGTTGCCGCCGTCCGTCCAGTCTATGTGCAGATCCCCGCCCTTCAGGGCCACGGTGCCGCACCTGGAGGCCCTGTTGGTAAGGGCTGCAGCGACTCGCGTA
>CABVEH010000154.1 GCA_902497215.1 uncultured Eggerthellaceae bacterium
ACACCAGCCCGAACATCGCGACCATGAGGTGGTAGGTCTGGAACACGAAGTTCACGGGCATCTGGTCGACCTCGATGCCGGAGAACTGGTCGGTTTGGGCAAGCTCGTTTAGGCCGGGGTACTCGGTGTCCCACGTGCCGGTGGCAAGGAAGCTGGTCCCGCCGGGTATCTCGATGGCGGAAAGCTCCTCGGACGATTCGTCGACCACCCCTGCAAGCGCAAGGCCTGGGACCTCGGTTTCGTAAAGCCCTTCCATCATCGCCATCTTGGTGGGCTGCTCGTCCCAGACCTCGACGGCCGACGAATGGGCCGACGCCAGCAGGCATCCGGTGGACACTATGCCCACCAGCACGCCGGTGAACATCATCTTGCGGGCGGCGGCGAGGCGCTGCGGATTCTTCTTGTGCATGTACCATGCGGCAACGGCGATGGTGACGAACGCACCCATGACCAGAAGGCTGAGCACGGTGTGCGCGTACCGGGGAAGCGTGGACGGGTTGAAGGCGGCGGCGAAGAAATCGGTGATAACTGCCTCGCTTCCGTCGGGCGAGATCATGGCGCCCGCAGGGGTCTGCATCCACGAGTTCGCGATGAGGATCCACAGGGCCGACAGCGCCGATCCTGCGAACGTTAGCCACGCCGAGGCCACGTAGAGTGCCGGCTTGATCTTCTTCCTGCCGAATATCAGGAAGCCGAGGAAAATGGATTCGAGGAAGAAGGCGAACAGGGCCTCGGCAGCGAGCGGGGCGCCGAAGATGTCGCCAACGAAACGCGAATAGGCGGCCCAGTTGGTGCCGAAGGAGAACTCCATGGTGATGCCGGTGGCAACGCCTATGGCGAACGTGGCGGCGTAGATCTTCACCCACATGCGCGCCAGCGCGTCGTCGTCTGGGTCCTTCGACCTGAACGCGCGCGTCACGAAGATGGCCGTGATCAGGCCTATGCCTATCGTGATGGGCACGAAGATGAAGTGGTAGCCGGCGGTGAGCGCGAACTGGGCTCTGGACAGAAGGACTTGATCCATTTTCCTGCCTCCCCTTGTCCCGTTTCAATTACGACTTTCGATTGTACAACTTATAGGACCGGTTTCGGGGACATCGGCCCAAGGAAAAGCAGCTGGTCAGAAAGGACGAGAGGCCCGCGCAGCGAGCCTAGGAGGCGAGCGCCATGCGGATGGCCTGCGTGTTCATCTCGGCGAACTGCGGCTTTACGCACACCGTCGCCGCCGCGCACAGCTCTTCCTCGGTGAAGGGAAGGCATCCCGCACGCACGGCCTCGGCGATCATGATCGAGTTCAGAACCTTGCGGTTGCCGCCAAGCGCGTTGGTGACCGCCATGTCGTCGACGGTGAACAGGCGCGCCTGGCCCGGCCCGGCGCCTTTTTCCTGCGCGATGTTGCGCACCATGGCGTTGTACAGGGCGAGCTGTATGTTCTCGACGATCTCGGAGACGTCGTAGCCGGAGACGTTCAGCGTGGCCGACACGGGTTCGATCGGGGTGGTGGCCATGACGATGGTGCCCGAGCGCGCAAGGTACGGAAGCGCACGCGCCGCCTCGCCGGGCTCGAAGGCGACGATCAGGTTCGCCGTGCCCTTGGTGACCATCGGGGAATGTATGTCTTCGCCGTTGTTGCCCATGCGGACGTGCGACATCACGCTGCCGCCGCGCTGCGCCATGCCGATGGTCTCGGTGGTGCGCACGTTCCACCCCCGCGACGCGGCCGCGACCGCCAGAATCTTCGCCGCAAGCACCGTTCCCTGGCCGCCGACTCCTGCAAGGATCACGTTGATCATTCGCTGCCTTCTTCCAGGTCGATGAAGACCTGCCCCGCGAACAGGCCGTCGAACGCCGCCTGCAGGGTGGCTTCGGGGGCTGCCTCGGGGACGGTTTCGGACGTCTCGTCCAAGGCTTCCTCGGGCGTTTCGTCAGGCTCTTCGGAAGGTTCGCGTTCGTCAGCAGGCTCTTCCGCCGGCGACGGTGAGGCGGTGCCTTCTATCTTCGCATCCTGCTGCGGGCTGTCAGGGGCGTATTCCACCTCGCCGTCTTCCGACACGCTTCCGAGCGTCATGCGGGCGGTGCCTGCGTCCCTTCCGGCTTCGAGCTCCTTGATGGGGTCGAGGGCTTCAAGCTCTTCGCGCTTGAACACCCGGATGGCCTGGAACGGGCACACCTGGGCGCACAGGGAGCAGCCGTTGCATTGCGACACGTCGATGCGCGCCTGGCCCCTCTTGCCGCTTTTCGCCCCGCGGGCCTGCATGTCGAAGCTTATGGCGGGGCACCCTATCTCGGTTATGCACTTCTTGCACCCCGTGCACTTGTGCATGTTCACGCGCGCGACGCGGTCGTTCTTCTTCAGCCAGATGCAGGGGCTCTGGAAGATGACGGCGGAGGGCCCCTGCACCTTCAGCGCCTTGATGGCCGCGTCTTCGGCCGCGCTGCGGTTCAGGGGGTCGGCGACGTGCACCGACTTCACGCCCAGCGCCTGGAGGACGCGTGCTATCTCGAGCGGGGGCACCTGATTGCCCATCAGGGTGACGCCCGTTCCCGGGTGGGGCTGCATGCCCGTCATGGCCGTGGTCGAGTTGTCCAGCACGAAAAGCGTGATGTCGTGGTCGTTGTACACGGCGTTCGCGACTCCAGTGAGCCCGCTGGCGAAGAAGGTGGAGTCGCCGACGAAGGCGATGTTCTTCTTGGACGGGTTGGTGGCTGCGAAGCCCTGCGCCATGGTGATTCCAGCGCCCATGCAAAGGCAGGTGTCGACGGCGTCGAGCGGGTCGGCGTTGCCCAGCGTGTAGCATCCTATGTCGCCGCAGAAGACGGCGTCGTCGCGCGACACGCCGATCTGCGCCAAGGCGCGCTTCACCGCATAGAAGCTTCCGCGGTGCGGGCATCCCGAGCAAAGCACGGGCGGCCTGGGCGGAAGGTCCTTGCAATATTGGTACAAAGCCGCCGGGCCCAGCACGCGCTCGACCATCTCGGAATAGGTCTTGCGTTTCTGTATGGCCGTGCGGCGGGCCTCGAGGGCGCTTTCGTGGTGCGCCTCTTCCGCCGGCCGGCCGCCTTCGACAGCAAGCCCGTTGCCATCGCGATGGCCGCACTTGTCGAAGAAGCGCGCGATGCGCATGGCGATATCTTCCGTGGAGTTCTCGCCGCGCGTGGAGGCGTCGCCCGTGAGCTTGCCGTGTATGGTTGGCGCAAGGAAGCTGTTCCCCGCGATCTTCAGCAGTTCCTCTTCGACGACGGAGTCGAGCTCCTCGAAGACGATGATGTCGGAGAGCCCCTTGAAGAAGCGCGTGAGTATGCGGCGCGGAGCGGGGTAGGGCGTGCCTATCTGCACGAACTTGTAGTCGGGCATGGGAAGCCCCGAACGCTTGGATTCCTTGCGCAAAAGCGACAGCGCCTCAAGCGCGTAGCTGGCGGAGTCGCCGCACGCCACGATTCCCAGCCTGGCAGACGACGCCATGGCGCCGTCGTCCATGATGCCCTCCACCTGCCTGCCGTTCAGGAACACCGGGTTGAAGCATGCGAACTGCTCGTCGTAGCAGAACGTGTGGGTGATCTTGTCGAGGCGTTCCAGGATCTCGCCGTGGGCCTGGTAGGAGCGCCTTGGGAAGATGACCCATCGGTCGGGGTCGCGCACGAAGCCCTGCGAGCCGTCGGCCACGTAGCCGGGGACGTCGCGCATGCGGAGCGGAGGCCTTGCCTGCGTCTCGCCCTCGATGTCGAAGAACGTGGACGCGTGGCTGATGCGGGTGGTGGGGCGCACGATGACCGGCGTTCCGTAGCGCTCGGACAGGTCGAAGGCCGCCTTCATCATGAGGTAGCCCTGTTCGGGGTTGGCAGGGTCGAGCACCGGAACCTTGGCGAACGACGCGAAGCGCCGCGTGTCCTGCTCGGTTTGCGACGATATGGGGCCCGGGTCGT
>CABVEH010000155.1 GCA_902497215.1 uncultured Eggerthellaceae bacterium
AGGAAGCAGCCGGTTCCATAGGTGCTCTTGGCGTCGCCCGGTTCCCAGCAACGCTGCCCGAACAGCGCCGCCTGCTGGTCGCCCGCCACCCCGCATATGGGAATCCCCTGCACTATGCCAGGGTTCGAAGTCACGCCGAAGAAGCCGGTCGACGGCTTCACTTCGGGCATCATCGACGCGGGGATGCCGAACAGGTCGAGCAGCCACGGGTCCCATTCGCACGTGTGTATGTTGTACAGCATGGTGCGGCTCGCGTTCGTCATGTCCGTGGCGTGCACCGCGCCGTAGGTCAGCTTCCACACCAGCCAGCTGTCCACCGTGCCGAACGCAAGCCTTCCGGCGGCGGCGCGTTCGCGCGCGCCTGGCACGTGGTCCAAGATCCAGGCTATCTTGCTGGCCGAGAAGTACGGGTCTGGAACCAGCCCAGTCTTCTCGGTGACCATGCGGGCGACGTCCGGGTCGCCGCACACGTCTTCGATCATCGGCGCGGTGCGGCGGCATTGCCACACGATGGCGTTGTAAAGCGGCTCGCCGGTGTCCCGGTCCCACACGAGAGTGGTCTCGCGCTGGTTGGTGATGCCGATGGAGTCGATCTGCGACGCGTCCACGTTGTTTGCAAGCAGCAGCTCGGTCAGCACGCCCAGCTGCGACGACAGTATGTCGGCCGGGTCGTGCTCCACCCAGCCAGGCTGCGGGTACACCTGCGGGAACTGCCGCTGCATCCGGGCGACGATGTTGCCCTGCCTGTCCACCAGCATCGCGCGCGACGACGTGGTGCCCTGGTCGAGGGCGATCACGTACTTCTTGGCGTCGTTGCGTGGCTCCATGTCATCGACCTCCTTCAACCGTGCCTGTTCCCTGGCTCCTATTCTCCGGCATCCCCGACCAATGCGAACCGCATGTACACGGGGTTGTGGTCCGAGTACGCGAAGTCAAGGTCGAGCGTCTTCTGCTCGAGGCAGCGGACGTTGTCGGAATAGATGAACGCGTCCATGACCCACCGGTCGTTGGTTCCGTCGTACGGCCGTCCGGCGTCGCGGCAGGTGGCCGCCGAGTCGAACTCGCCCGCATCGAGCTGGGCCTTGCAAGCCACCGTGAAGCCTTCGGGCACGCCTGCGAAGTCGAACGGCTTGGCCCAGCTGGCCTCGGTGTCGGTGGCGTTTCCGAACACCTCGTTCGACACGCCGAGCATGTCGTGGTTGAAGTCGCCGCCCGCTATGACGAAGTTGCCGGCGTCTCGTTCTTTGCGCATGTCTTCGTAAAGCATGTCGCGCTGACCCTGCATGACCTGCGCGTCGGCGCCATAGGCTGAAAGATGCACGTTGAACAGCACCAGGTCGACGCCAGCAGAGGTGGGGATGCGGGTTATCGAATAGCACCGGTCCAGGTCGAGCAGCTTGCTGAAGCTGTCGGATATCGGAAGGCTACGGCGCAGCGCGCCTTCCACCTCGTAGCGCGAGAAGGTGACCATGCCGGCGCGGTTGGCCCCATGCGGCGCGTAAGGCGGCCATGCCAGGTAGGGCGAGTCGTAGTTCTGGGCGAACACGGAGGCGTCGTTCGGGAAGGCGTCGACCAGCAGGGCGTATTCGTCCACCTCGCGGCTGCGCGTGCCGTGCACGTCGACTTCCTGGAACATGACGAAGTCGGGGTTCAGCCCCTTTATGGACTCGGCCGACCCCAGGACGTTGACGCGCACATAGTCTGCGCTTGGGGCGACCGACCCGCTTCCGCCGTCCATGAAGAAGTCGAAGTCGGGACCATAGGCGCCGAACCCCAGGTTGGCGGCGACCACGGTAAGCGGGGCCAACTCGTCGCCCAGCTCGAGCTGCGGAAGGGGCTCTGCGGCTTCGTTCGCCGGCGGCATGACGTCGAGCGTAAGGTTGTCTTCCAGCCGGTAGTAGCCGAGCATGACGTAGGCCACGTAGACGGCAACCGCCACGACGATTGCCCCCACCACCGAGAGGATTCCGACCAGCACCTTCTTGCGCATAGGGCTCCTAACCGTTTCGAAACTGGCTCAAATGATAGCCGATTCGGGCGGAAGCGTTCTGTTAAAATGGTTGCGTATTAGCAACTATTATTGTGAAAGAAGGCTTAATGCTTTCAGTCGTCCAGGCAGCCGAGATGCTGCATGTCAGCGCCACACGCGTCCGTGCGCTCATCAAGAAGGGAACGCTCCCCGCCACGAAGGTCGGCAACTCCTGGTGCCTCGAAGAAAAGGACGTCCTGCGGCGCACTATGAATCGTCCAAAGGCAGGTCGTCCGCGTTCAGGAAGCGACGAAGGCACAGGATGGGACGATTCCGGCGTCATCGAGGCCGACTTGGAATCCAGCGTGCGAGAAGGCCACAACCTATATATGGCTTGCAAGGACTACTTCCGCTACCGCCCCGGCATGGACGTCATAGCTTCCGCCAAGTCGGCTGAAGAGGCCTCGTTCTACATGGCCGTAGCCGACTTCTTTCTGCAACAGAAGCAGAAGGAGCTGGTGGAAAGAGGAGTCTTCTGATGCAGCGTCCATGCTATGTCGTGTTCGCCGGAGTTAACGGCGCCGGCAAATCCACGTTCTACCATTCGGGTCTTTGGCGCCACAAGTCGATGGACCGCTCGATGGACCGCATCAATCCTGACGAGATCGTCCGCGAAATGGACGGCGACTGCCATTCGAGCGCAGACCAGCTGAAGGCAGCGAAAGAGGCCTACCGCAGAATACAGGCACTGCTCGAGCGGCATCGCAGCTTCAACCAGGAAACAACCCTGACGGGGCGCACGTCGATCCGCACAATAAAGGAAGCGCACGAGCAAGGGTACAGGGTCGTCATGTACTACATCGGCTTGAACACCCCGGAAAAGGCCTTGGAGCGAATCGCGCATCGGGTGGAAACAGGAGGACACCCCATCGCCGAGGAAACGGTCCGGCGCCGCTACCGCTCGTCGTTGAGGAACCTGTCGCTTGCAATCGACTTCTGCGACGACGTGCTCGCCTTCGACAACACCACCGAATTCACCTGCGTGGCTCAATGGCATCGAGGAGTTCTGAGTTGGGTTGGGAACGTAAGGCTGTGTGCGCCATGGCTGCTCGACGCCGTGTTCGACGACGGCCTTTGGCGAAAGCAGAATTAGAAGCGACCTGACCTCGCTGCCTCGGCGGCCTCGGGTGCGAGGCCGCCGGCGATTGCTGCTATAGGCTTGTGCCTACGGACGGGACAGCCCGTCGACGGGAATGACGGCGCCCGAGATGTAGTCGGCCATGTCGGAGGCCAGGAACAGGTAGGCATTCGCGATGTCGTCGGGCTCGCCCATGCGTCCCAGCGGGATGGACTCGATCAGCGGCTTGATCACCGAGTCGGGCAGCGCGTCCACCATGTCGGTGTGGGTGACGCCGGGCGCCACGGCGTTGACGCGGATGCGGTGACGGGCCAACTCGCGGGCGATCGACAGCGTGAAGCCGTTCACGGCGAACTTGGACGTGGGGTAGGCGCTTCCCGAAGGCTGGCCGTACTTGCCCACCATCGAACTGGTGTTGATGATGGAGCCGCCGTCGCCCTGGTCGATCATGATGCGGGCCGCAGCCTGGGTGCACACGAACACGGCCGTCAGGTTAAGGTCCATGACCTTCTGGAACTCGTCCAGCGTGTAGTCGACAAGGGGCGTGCGCGAGCTGACGCCGGCGTTGTTGCACAGGACGTCCAGGCGCCCGAAGCGGTCGACGACCGACGCGAAGGCGTCCCTCACGGCGTCGGGGTCGGTAAGCGACGGCGAGATTCCCATCACGTTGTCGGTGAAGCCCTCGCCCGCCAGCCTGGCCAGAGCGTCGTCGACGGTTTCCTTGCGCGAGCCCGCGAGCGCCACCTTC
>CABVEH010000156.1 GCA_902497215.1 uncultured Eggerthellaceae bacterium
GTCGAACGTGCCGCCGCCGAGGTCGTAGACCATCACCATCTGCGGGTCGCCGTGGTCGAGCCCGAACGCCAGCGCCGCGGCGGTGGGCTCGTTTATGATGCGCAGCACGTTGAGCCCCGCGATGGTGCCCGCGTCCTTGGTGGCGTTGCGCTGCATGTCGTTGAAGTAGGCCGGCACGGTGATCACCGCGTCGGTCACGTCCCCGTTCAGGTACTTCTCGGCGTCGGTGCGAAGCTTGCGCAGGATCATCGCCGATATCTCCTGCGGAGAGAACTCCTTGCCGTCGATGCCGATCCTCCAGTCGGTGCCCATGCGGCGCTTCACCGAGCTTACGGTGCGGCCTGGGTTCGTGGCCTTCTGGCGCAGCGCCACGCTTCCCACCAAGCGCTCGCCGTCGCGGGTGAACGCCACCACCGACGGGGTGGTGCGCTCGCCTTCGGAGTTGGGGATGACGTCGGGGCTTCCGCCCTCGACGACTGCGACGCAGCTGTTGGTGGTTCCAAGGTCTATGCCGATGGCAGCCATGCTTGGCCTTCCTTCCTTCTTGCGCCGGCGCGGCCTACATGCCGTAGACGCACCAGCGGGTCATGTTCGCCATGGCAGGCCCGCAGCACATGCAGGCGCAGCACAGCGTCATTGGGTCTATGCCAATGGTGGAAAACCCGCGCCCCTGCGCCTGCTGGTCGTACGACCGGGCGGCATGCGCGAACTGCGTCTGCGCGCGCAGGTAGTCGGGGTTGTTGGGGTCGAGTTCGCGCGCCTTGCGTATGTTGTCGTTGGCCGCGACGGCGTTTCCCGCGCCGTTGTTCGCCAGCGCGAACAGGTAATGCCACCGGGCGTTGCGACCCGTGGAGGGGATGTTCTGAAGGATGCCGATGGCGTCGGCCCACTTCGACGAGTTGATGCAGAAGATGGCCTGGCGCACCTCGGCGGAATCGGACGCATTGGCCTCGGGATGTATGGGCCCTTGCGCCTGCCCCCAGCCGGTGAAGAAGTCCTCGAAGTTGACGGTGGTCCACTGGTAGGGGTTCTGCCCGTCGCCGTAGCCCGAATACGGGTTGCCCTGGGCGTATCCGCCCGCACCCGGACGGCCGGCCTGACCCGTGCCCGTCGAACCGCCCGCATTGGGGTTGCTGTAACCGTTGTAGCCCGGAGAGTACGGGGCGCCATAGCCGCGCCTTCGGGCGTCCGACGCCGCGTACTTCTCGGGGTTCGTTATGCGGTCGTAGGCCTCGTTGACCTTGTTCATGCGCTCCTCGGCGGCAGGGTCGTCGGGGTTGAGGTCGGGGTGGTTCTCGCGGGCCTTCTTGCGGTAGGCCTTCTTGACCTCGTCCATCGTCGCCGTTCTGGGAACGCCTAGTATGTCGTAGGGGTTCTCATCCATTCGCAGTATTCTACACGTTAATGCGGAGGAGAACCCATATTGGCGCGCCTAGGCGCCTACGGGCATGTCGGACTCGATCCGCTCGTCCTGCGTCGGCGCCCCCTCGATGCCCTCGGGGTCGCCAAGCTCGCGACGGCGCGCTGCCTCCAGCTCGCGCTCGGCAATCTGCTCGGCGGTGAAGCCCTTCCAGTCGGGCTCGATGCCATTCGCCTTGTCCTTGGCGGCCGACACCAACCCGGGCACGATGTAGGCGACCCAGCAGGCGATGGCGCCCCACAGGTTCACGCCCAGGAAGTTCGCGTACTTGCCTTCGCCGATGTTCAGGAACGCAAGCGACGAGGGGTCGACGACGTCCCAGATGCCCAATATCATGCCTATCCAGAAGGACAGCATGAAGCCTGTGGTCGTAGGCTTCACCACGCCATGCAGCAGAAAGATGGGGCCCAGCCCCATGATCATGGTGCCGGATATGGTAGTGGCCGTGATGATGCTCGCGCCCATTATCATCGGCAGGTTGCCCACTATGCCAAAGATGATCATCACGCCTATGCCGATCATGCGCACGTTCTCGGGCTTCACCCCCACGATGCCGGGAAGGTCGCGCGAGCACAGCTTGCCCAGCGACGTGAACGTGGAATCGAGCGTGGACCCGGCCGTGGATATCATGATGACGGCCACTATGAAGAAGGCGACGATGCCAAGCGACCGCGCGACGACCACGGGGGCGTCCGACCCGCTGCGCGCGATGCCGTCGAGGAACATGTCCACGCCGACGAGCGAGAACAGCAGGATGGCGACGAAGCCAAGAAGGCCGGCGACGACGAACGCCTTCAGCATCTTCTTCTCCTCGCACAGGAAGCCGCGGTCGGTGAGCACCGCGTCGTGGAACCCGTAGGACAGGCATTGCAGGCCTGCGCCGATGATGAAGTCGACGCCTCCTTCCAGCGACCAGACGCCGCTGGTGGCGTAGGCGTCTACGCCGTGCTGGGGGACGATGATGAAAAGCACGCCCACCAGCAGCACGCCGAACAGCACGGCCTGGGCAACGTCGGTTACCAGCGAGCCGCGCATGCCGCCCTTGCAGCAGTAGGCGATGGTTATGAACGTCATCAGCAGGGCCGCGATGATGAACGGCGCGCTTCCCGAGTCGCCGTAGTATGCGCCGATGACGGACGTGTTCGACCACACCTCGTTGAACAGGCGCACCAGTATGGCTGCCGAGAAGCAAAACGCGGCCGCGACGCCGTAGTGGTCGGTGAGGAAGCTGACCATGCCCGTGGCGCCGAACTTCCGGCGCAGGCGGTAGATGGCCCAGCCCGTCAGCGGGATGCACAGCCAGTACACCGCATACCCGATGCCGCCCACGATTCCGAAGTCGGCACCCATGTTCGCGGCGTTGGTGACGGACTTCGCGAAGATCCAGGCGATGAACACCGAGGCCATGATCATCCAGGGGTTGGCGTCCTTGCCTTGGCGGTTCTCGCCGCGGAAGAAGCCTCCCACCGTGACCGTCTTCGGCGAGATGAGGAACATCGCCACGCCGTAGACGACCAGAAAGCCCCAGAATAGGATTCCTGTCCAGTCAGTCATTTCGTTTCCTTTCGTGCTGCGCTCGGCACCTCGCGCCACGAGCCTTCGCATCGGTGGCTGTCGCATGCGGGCACCCAATGGATGTCCCTTATATTAAGGATGCTGATTCTGTTATAGGACTATGTCTATTACCAGATTAGGTCGAATAGTATTCTTCGTCGGTGAGCGGAAGCCGCGAAGGCTATTCCTGGACCAATGTTCCGCCGCAGCTGGACCCGAAGCCGGCCGTGCAAGCGTAGCAGTGGTTGCCGAAAACGATCGGGCGGCGCAGCGGGCGCGCAGGGTCGTCGGCGTAGTCGAACACCGTGAGCCTGCCGCCTTCGCTGCCAAGCAGCGCGCGGTCTACCTGCGGCCGCGCAAGGATGCCTTCGGGAAGCAGTGCCGGAGAGGCGCCCAGCCCTATCGCATGGTTGAAGTCGCAGTCGTAGACGGTGCCGTCCCAGCCCACGTTCATCTGGTGGCGGCACATCAGGCCCGGGCACGTCTCGGGGTTGAACGCGTCCATCAGCATGTCCATGTAGCCTTCGAACGTGCCGTCGTCCAGAAGCTTCGCGCCATAGCGCCCGATGGGGTTGTTCGCCACGGCGAAAAGGTTGTCGAAGCTGATGCCCAGGTTGCCCAGGCGGCGTCGGTACATCTCCTCCACGTCCTCCTGCAGCGGTGGAAGCACCGGCTCCTGCGGGTTGAACACGACGTCCAGCACGTGGCAGCCGTCGGTTCCGTAGCCGCGGCCGTTCAGAACGCGAAGCAGGTCAATCGTGGCGTCGAAGGTGTTGCGCCCGCGCTGCGCGTCCGATTCCGCCTCGAACACGTTCGGGAGCGACGCCACCACTTCCACGCACAGCTCGTCGTAAAGGTCGACCAGGTGCTCGAAGCCGGG
>CABVEH010000157.1 GCA_902497215.1 uncultured Eggerthellaceae bacterium
AGGACATGGAAGGCGTGCACGTCATCGACGGCAAGAGCCTGTCGTCGGGCGTGGGCTTGCAGGTGCTTGCCGCCTGCCGCATGCGCGACTCGGGGATGGACGGCGACGCCATCGCGAGCGAGGCCGCCGAGCTGCACGGCCGCTCCCACGCATCGTTCGTCGTGGACACCATGGAATTCCTGGCCGCAGGCGGACGGTGTCCCGCCATAGTGGCGCACCTCGGCAAGATGATGAGCTGCCATCCCGGCATCCTCGTGGACAACCAGAGCGGCGCCATGAAGGTGGGCAAGCTCTACCGCGGCAAGATGAAGCGGGTGCTGGAACACTATGTGGAGGATACCTTGGCGAAGTACCCCGATGTGGTGAAGGACGAGATATTCATCACCCATTCCGGCGTCAGCGACGACATCGAAGCCGACGTGCGCGCCATGCTTGAGGAGCGCGGCTTCGAGAACATATACACGACCACAGCTAGCTGCACGATATCCAGTCACTGCGGGCCGGGCACCTTGGGCATCCTGTTCATGACCGAGACGCCCAGCGAATAGCAGCCTGCGCGACCCGGGCGCGCCGCTAAGAGTTCACGATGGCCTCTGCGTCCATCGTGAAGTAGCCCTCGGGAACGTTTTCCTTTATGAACTCGATGAAGGAGCGTGCGGAGTCGCTTAAGATCCGCTCGGCGCTCCAGGCCAGCGACACGGGGTACCACATCGGGCCCGTGTTGACCTTGAAGCGGATGATGTCAGGGTCGTTACGGTAACGCGCGTAGACGCATTCGGGGACAGATCCCCAGCCTAGGCCGGCGCGGACGCCTTCCAGCATCGCTTCATGCGTATCGAAGCGGGCGACGATATTGTGGTCTAGCAGGGAAAGACCATAGCGTTCCCGGAAGTGCCGGTTGCCCACCATGTGCCGCCCTGAATTCCATTCGTAGATGATCATCGGCCATGTCAGCAGGGTGTCTATGGGTAGTGGATGCAAGACTTGGTTGTAGGGCGGACGGTTCGGCGCCACGAACACCAGTTTCTTGTAACCTAGCACCTCGTTCACCAGCCCTGGCTCCTCGGGTTGGTTTTCGAGCAGCGCGAAGTCAAGGTCTCCGTTGCGCAGCTTGTTGACAAGTTCCGGCTCATAGCCCGCCTCCAAGTGCACCCGTGCGTCTGGTTCCTGCTCCACGAGGAGGGCGACGAGCTTCGGGAGCAGCGCGACGCCATCGCTGAGGCTCATTCCCGCTTCGATGGTGGTGTCGAACCGTTCGTCGATTGCTGCAAGCTGCGCTGCTAGGGAACGCTCCAGATTCGCCGTGTTGCGCGCGAAGGCGGTGACAAGCTCGCCTGCCCGGGTCATCTTGATGCCCGTGGAAGTGCGGTCGTACAGTGTGGTGCCCACCCGCATTTCGAGATTGGTGATGCGCTGCGACAGGCCCTGGCGCGACATGTACAGCTTGTCTGCGGCCTGTGACAGGCTTTTGGCCTCGGAGAGCACGATCAGTATCTCGATGTCGTCGAACAGCATGCATCCCCCTTGCACTTGTCTGCCTGCATCGGGCACGTGCTTTCGCATCCTGTCCGGCAAGACGGAGTCGATGGGGTGTCGGAATCGCGGAATACGGGCTTCCGAACCATGTCGCGCGAGGCGGCACACCTGCACTCAGTCTAACAGAGCCAGACGGGGCGTTTCGCTGCGCGCGGTTCTTCGATGTTCGTTTCCTTTACAGCCCTTGGAAACAAAACCTGCATGCAAATTTCCCTGCTGGAACCCGCAATCAACCGCGTCAGCGAATTCTTTTGCCAGGCCTTCGACGGCATTCCTGCGCTCATATACTCCGTTCCAAACTCATGGGGCACCGACGGCGGCGCGCCCTTTTTGGGCGGAAGTCCCATCGGGGTGGCGCTGACGAAGGCCTCGATGCCTCCATGACGGTTGAGCAGGCAGGACTGAAGAAAGAGAAGAGGAGGAGAACATGGACAAACAAGGCATCATAGATGCAAGCAAGAAGCGCCGCGAGGGCGAGCGCATCTTCTACACCACGTGCCCCGCGAACGGATGCTGGGATTCCGCGTGCGTGCTGAAGTGCCATCTGAAGGACGGCAAGCTGATCGCCGTCGAGCCCGACGACACCGTCAACAAGAACGACAGCCGCGAGGACTGCGGCCGGGACAACCTGTGGAAGGGCATGGTCCAGATGCGCCCATGCGCGATGGGCCATTCATGGAAGAAGGACCTCTACAGCGAGACGCGCCTGCTTCACCCGATGAAGCGCGTCGGGAAGAAGGGCCCGGGCCAAGGCTACTTCGTCGAGATAAGCTGGGACGAGGCGCTTGACACCATCGCCGAGAAGATGAAGGAGATCAAGGCCAAGTACGGCCCTTACGGCATCTTCCATTCGCAGTACCCCAGCTTCGAGAAGAACGGGTTCCCCCTTGCTCCGTGGTGGGAGGCCGGTTTCGGCGCATGGGGCGAGCATTCCTGCTCCGGCCATGCCGCCGGCGAGATGTTCCACCTTGGCGTCAACATGCCCATGATCGTCAAAGGCGTCGACAGCAACTTCCCTGGCTTCGAGGCGAGCGACATCTTCAACTCCAAGCTCTTCGTCATGTGGGGCATGGACCCGGTGGTCGCTTGGTTCGGCCCGTCGTCCTACTACATGCAGCTGGCGCACGAGTTCGGCTGCAAGACCATCGTCATCGACCCGCGCTACACCCAGTCCGCCGAGATCCTGGCCGATCAATGGATTCCCATCCGTCCCGGCACCGACCTGGCCATGATGCTGGCCGTGGCGCAGGTGCTCTTCGAGGAGGACCTCATCGACCACGAGTTCATCGACAAGTGGGTGGACATCCCCGGCCTGGAGGAGTGGCGCGCCTACGTCATGGGCGAGGGCGACGACGGCATAAAGAAGACGCCGGAGTGGGCCGCTCCCATCACGGCCGTGCCCGCCGAGACCATCCGCGAGTTCGCGCGTCTCTACGGCACGACCAAGCCCGTGCATCTGCAGTACTTCTACTCCTGCGCCAAGCGCCATCTGGGCGACTATTCCGCAGGCGCGTCCATGCTGCTCCAGGCCATCACGGGCAACATCGCCTGCGCTGGCGGCTGCGAGTCCGGCGCGTGCCTGCCCACCCCCGGCCGTGTGCCCGCGCCTCGCGCCGACTGGAAGCGCGACCCGGGCGACTACAAGGTGCCGGTGCTGTTCAACAACAACTGCCTCACCGAGATCCTCGCTTCGCAGAAGGACTACTGGGAGGGCCGCATCTCCGAGAGCGAGTTCCGTCATCTGATCGGCTCGCCTGACAATGAGTGCCCGCTCCCCAACATTCAGATGATCATCTTCGAGAACAACTACGGCAACAACCACTCGAACGTGAACAAGCGCTTCAAGGGCATGGCCGACACCGAGTTCAACTGGGGCTTCCAGTGGCACATGAACCAGCCCACCGCCGAGCTCTGCGACATCATCCTGCCGGCGCCGGTCTGGCAGCTCGAGGGCATGGACGAGTACATGTACGGTCATCAGCGCTTTGTCTCGGGCCCGAACGGCATGCGCAACTACTTCACCTTCTGTGCCCGCGGTGCCGACTTCCCCGGCGAGGTGCGCTCTAAGGAATGGGTCTGGACCCAGATTGCCAAGCGCTTGGGCGACGAGGTCGTCGAAGGCTACAACCCGCGCATGAAGGACGTCGCGTGGGAAGACTGGGTGGACGAGCAGGAGAAGGTCTACAAGGAGGCCTTCGAGGAGTGGGCCGACAACGAGACAATCATGGCCTACCTTGAGTACGACCATCGTCCCACGTGGGAGGAGTTCCACGAGAACCCCGTCGTCCGCATCGAGATCGACGAGCCGTTCTATCC
>CABVEH010000158.1 GCA_902497215.1 uncultured Eggerthellaceae bacterium
CGTGTTGGAAGAGGTGTGGATGTTCATAACCGCCGGGGTCACCGAGAGCCGGGTTGGCCTGGTGTGGGGGCCGTTCAGCCCGCTATACGGCGTGGGCGCCGTCCTTCTCACCTTGGTGACGTTCCAGCTCCGCAGGATGCATGCGAAGGGCTGGGTCGTGTTCCTGACGTCGATGGTCGTGGGCGGACTCCTCGAACAGCTCACCGGCTGGGGCATGGAGACGTTCATGGGCGCCGTCTCGTGGGACTACATAGCCGGGGGAGTCCCCGGGGCCATCACCAAGTGGGTCGCGGTGCCCTTCCTGTTCTTCTGGGGGCTTCTCGGCTACCTGTGGTACAGGCTGGTGATGCCGAACCTGCTATGGGTGCTAGGGACGCCGACGACCAGGCGCAAGGTGGTGTTCGTCACACTGCTTTCGATATACCTGGTGGCGGACGTCTTCATGACCGTGATGTGCTTCGACCGCCGCGCCGAACGGGACGCGGGCATACCTCCCGCGAACGCCTTCGAGGAATGGGTCGACGAGAACTTCAGCAACGCGTTCATGTCCGAGCGCTTCCAGAACATGGTGATTGACGGCACGGGCGACGCCTACGAGTCGATGACCGGATGACGCGAGGACTGGTCGGTTCCTCCATGCTCCAACGGCCGCCTTGCGCAACATTACGTTGCTTGCGAGCAACAGGAGGTCGGGCTGGGCGTTTTCGTGCGAGGTCGATGCTATCCTTTCAGCGGACGCGTCGACGATGCACATTCGAGGAAGGATCCAAGCATGGCCTACGACTTCAAGAAGGAGCAGAAGGCGCTCTACATGCCCAAGCGGAAGCCTTCGATCGTCGAGGTGCCTCCCATGAAGTACGTGGCGGTGCGGGGCAGCGGCGACCCCAACTTGGAGGGCGGCTCCTACAAGGAATCCATCGGCATCCTGTACGCGGTGGCCTACACGATAAAGATGTCGAAGATGGGCGACCATCGGATCGACGGCTACTTCGACTTCGTGGTGCCTCCGCTCGAGGGCTTCTGGTGGCAGGAGGGGATGGCCGGAATCGACTTCTCGCGCAAGGACCTGTTCCAGTGGGTCTCCGTCATAAGGCTTCCCGACTTCGTGACGCCCGAAGTGCTGGAATGGGCGAAGGGCGAGGCGGTGGCAAAGAAGGGGGTCGACGCAGGAAAGGCCGAGCTGCTGGACGTGGACGAGGGGCTTTGCGCCCAGGTCATGCACGTGGGTCCCTACGACGACGAGCCGGTGACCATCCAGGCACTTGACGCGTTCGTTGCCGCCGAAGGCTGCGAGCTGGACGTTTCATCGACCGAGGCAGGCCGCCACCACCACGAAATCTACCTTTCCGACCCGCGCCGCACCGACCCCGCGAAGATGAAGACGGTGATCCGCCACCCGATAGTCTGCAGGGCCTAGCGGCGATGCCTTGATGACGAATTGCCATGAAAGAAGGGACTCTCTTCCTGTTTGCTGATTTTGCAATCCCTTCCCCTGTACGCTCGGTTCAGGGTAGACCTGAACCCGGGGGCGATGTATAATCAAGGCATATTTGGGGCTGGCCGCAAGGCCCTGGTCCTACCTTGGGCGGGGACTTTTTCCCCGCCATTTTTGCATCTAGGAGCCAATTGACCGCATTGAGCATATTCATAGACGAGTCAGGAGACTTTGGCCCCTATTCGAGACATGCGCCCTATTACATCATCACGTTGCTCATGCACGACCAGAGCAAATCCATAGATAAGCAGGTAGCACATCTGAGGCGCCACGTTGCGGAAATGGGATTCGATGTTGGCCACGCCATACATTCTGCGCCTCTAATAAGGCGCGAGAAGGACTATGCGGAGATGGGCCTGCCTTCCCGGCGCAGGCTCTTCAGGTCTCTGCTTACCTTCATGAGGCTGTGTGATGTTCGCTACAAAGCATTCGTCTTCAGGAAACGCGAGTTCGACCACCATGATGCGCTGGTGAGCCGGATGTCGCGGGACGTCGGAAGATTCGTAAAGGACAATCTTGCGTTTTTCCAGAGCTTCGATGAGGTTATCGTCTATTACGATGGTGGCCAGAAGGAGATAACGAACATCATAAACGCTGTATTCAATGCGCTTTTGGATGCCGAGATTAGGCGCGTGACGCCATCCGATTACCGTCTTTTCCAAGTCGCTGACATGGCGTGCACTTTGGAATTGCTGGATTTGAAGTATCGATCCGGAACGCTAAGCGCTTCTGAGGTCGAGTTCTTCAGAGGCGAACGCAACCTGCACAAGAACAACCTTAAGGTCGCGTATTCGAAGCGCTTTTAAGGCTTTGTTCCAAGCGGTTTCTTTGGGATGCCTTCTGATTCGAAATCTCCACCGGCTTCTCGCAGTTGTATATTTTAGCCAGTTGCAACCGAAGTCCTAAGGAGGGCCAAATGGTCGAGCTGAACGCAGGGATGTCCCGCGACGAGGCGTTCGTGCTGCTGCGGCAGCACAACAAGGAGCCGTTCCACATCGAACACGGCGAGACAGTCGAGCAGACGATGCGCTACTTCGCGCGCGAGTTCGACCCCGAAAACGAGGAATTCTGGGGAATCGTCGGCCTTCTGCACGACCTCGACTGGGAGGAGCATGGCGACGAGCCCGAGAAGCACACCGTTTTCGCCGCCGAGGACATCGCGGCCGCAGGGGGAACGCCCGAGCTGGTCCGTGCCGTGCAGTCGCACAACCACGACAACAACCCCGACCTCCCAGCACCTGAGCTGCAGATGGAGAAGGTGCTGTTTGCGACCGAGGAGCTGACCGGGCTCATAGGCGCCGCCGTGGTCATGCGCCCTTCGAAGAGCGTCATGGACTTCGAGGTGAAGTCTCTGAAGAAGAAGTTCAAGGACAAGCGGTTTGCGGCAGGCGTCGACCGCGACGTGATCCGCTCGGGTGCGGAAATGCTGGGTTGGGAGCTGGACGAGCTCTTCGACCGCACCATCCAGGCCATGCGGTCGTTCGCTCCCGACCGCGACACCTTCGAAGGGTAAGGCGCTGTCGGGAACGGCGTCCTATCCCTGGCCGAGCAACCCCTGCAACTCGGAAGCGGTGCACACTGTCGCGCCGATGAACCCCATGTCGTCCAGGTTGGCCTTCTGGACCTCGGGGGTGCGCGACGACGTCGCGTCGGACACGACCGCCACGTCGTAGCCCAGCGACAGCGCGTCGTAGCAGGTGGACCTTATGCAGTTCGGAGTGGTCGTCCCTATCAGCACCAGCGAACGGACCCCGAGGGATTCCAGCCGCGCGTGAAGGTCGGTCCCGAAGAACGCCGAGAACCGCGGCTTCTCCAGGATGGCCTCGCCGTCCAGCGGTTCGAGCCCATGCGGCGGGTCAAGGCTTTCGGGCCATGCTGGCGAAAGCGGCCTTCCGCCCTCCTCCCATGCCTTCAGGCGGACGGGCTCCACGTCGCTGCCGTCTGCGGCATACCTTCTTCTCACGTGCAAGACGGGCACGTCCAGCGAGCGCGCCGTGCGCAGCGCCGCCTCGCATGCGGGAATCGATGCGCTGGCGCCGGCGATGCATAGGCTGCTTTCCGGGTCGATGAACCCCATCTGCATGTCGATCATCAGAAGCGCTGTCCGCGCAGGTTCGAATGCCATGCCTTCCTTCCTTTCACTCTTGCGTAAGCCTATGGCCTGGCGCTTTCCCCGGCAAGGCTTCCCCTACAAGAAAAGCACGCAAAGGGGAAGCAGTACGGCGAAGAAGGCAAGGTTCGTCGCGGCGAACAGGCCAAAGAAGCGGCCGACGTCGAGCGCTCGCTCGTTGCGAAGCTCTGGGAACACCTTTCGAACGGTCG
>CABVEH010000159.1 GCA_902497215.1 uncultured Eggerthellaceae bacterium
GTAGTAGATCTTGGCGGGCGTGTTCAGGTAGCGCTCCAGGTTGTAGGCGCGGCAGAGCGGCGACGGGCGGTACACCTTGTACATCTCCTGCACGCCTTCGGGGATGTCGAAGTAGGCCGTCTCGTCGTCGAGCTCCTGCTTCACCAGCTCGTCGCAGAAGACGGGCGAGATGTCGTCGAAGGTTGCCACCTGGCCGTTGGGAAGGCGCATGGGCTCGGGAGGCTCGGGCATGTCGGCGCGGATGTTGTACCACTGCGTGGGGATCTGTTCCTCGCGCAGGTACAGCCTGTAGGGGGCTGCGGGCGTTCCCGCCCCGTCCTTAGCGGCGCCTTGCTTGGTCTCTTCCTTCAGTCCTTCGGCCATGATGTTCTCCTTTCCTTGCAGCCGATGCATACCTGCGCATAAAAAAAAAGACCCCCGTTATCGAGGGTCTCAAGATGCGCATGAGTATGAGTTTCGATAACCCGGTCCGGTATTTGGTTTTAACGCCACCACTTTCCACCAAGCACCGTGGTGCTTGGGATGCAGAGAACTGTGCGAGTGGTGGTGTTCAAGCCAATGCCTTTCCTTGGGTTGCGTGGAAGTATAGCACAAGGTTTTTCACGGGCGCAGGATTTTTCAGGCAGCTAGGCCTCGACGCCTTCCAGGTAGTGGTCGATGGCATAGCGCGTGATGTTCGAACGGTTGATGACGCCCACCATTCTTCCGCCTTCGAGCACGGGGGCCTTCTTCAGGTGGTTTTCGGCCAGCACGCGGGTGACCTCGCCTAGGTCGTCGTCGACGTTCACGGAAATCACGCGCTTGCGGGCTATGTCGCCGACGCGCATGCCCATCGTCTCGCGCAGGGTGGCGTCGAAGTCGGCGTTGCCCTGTTCCACTATGAACGACCACGCGCTCTTGAATGCGGGGACCTGGTCGGCCAGGCAGCGCATCACGTCGCCGTCCGACACGAACCCGACCACCTTCTGGGCGTCGCCCATGACGGGGACGCCGGAGATGCCGTGGGACGCGAACAGCTGCATTGCGTCGAGCACGGAGGCGTTCTCGGAAAGGGCGAACACGTCGCGCTTCATGATGGCGGCAAGCACGCCCTCCTTCGGGGCCATGGCGACTTCGGAACCCTCGGGCGCCTGGACGTCTGGCTCGACTTCCGCCTGGATGGCGGGCTTCTTGGCGTTGCCGCGGATCCAGAGCGCGCAGAGGAACCCGGCAAGCGCGAACAACCCGACAAGGATCCCTGCGGCAAGCATTCCTCCCGTGAACGCCTGGGCCTCGCCTGTACCGGAAGCCATCTGCCCTATGGCGACCGCGGAATACACGCCGGTGAAGACCGACGATCCGATGCATCCGGCGATCTGGAAGCCGGTGGACATGACGGTGACGCCGTGGGGGTTCAGCTCGGGAGAGAGCTTAGACAGCGCGAAGCTTTGCACAGGGCCGATGACCAGGGCCGAGCCGCAGATGACCGGGATGTAGATGATTGCGAGCAGCACGGGGTTCGCTGTGGAGACGAACTCCGCGGTGAGCACCGAGAACACCGCTATGCAGGCGAAGCCGAGCGGGAGCAGCACGCCTGGGCCGTTCTTGTCGTATACGCGCCCGGCGATTGGCGACGCCACGCACGAGCACAGTATGGCCGGGAACAGGATGAGCGACGCCACGAGCGGCGGGGTTCCCAGCACCGACTGCATGTATGTGGGAACGATGATGTTCATGGCGAAGATGGCAACCAGCGAGAGCATGTTGACGACGACGCCCACGGCGAAGGGCGGGATGGAAAGCGGGCGCAGGTCGATCAAAGGCTCGGGAAGGGCGTGCTGGCGGTGCACGAACAGCACGAGCGCGATTGCGCCGACCACCATCGCGCCTACGGCGAACGGGATGCTTCCGCTGAAGACGGTCGATATGCCGTAGAGGATTCCGATGAGCGCGATGGCGATGAGCGCGACCGAGGGCGCGTCCATGCGTGGGTGCGTGAGGTGTGCGATGTCGCGCAGGACTATGGCGCCGGCCAGGAAGCAGAGCAACGACAGCGCCGCGAACGTCCAGAGCAGCATGGACCAGTCGGCCACCGCCAGGATGAGGCCCGCCAAGATGACGCTGGAGGACGGCCCCAGCGTGGTCATGGCGCCCATGATGCCCATGTAGGTGCCCAGCTTCTCGCGCGGCGCCACCTCGAGGGTGATGTTCATGCCGATGGGAATCAGCATGCCCGTTCCAAGCGCCTGGATTATGCGGCCTGCCAACAGGACGGCGAAGCTCTGCGCCAGGCCTCCCACGACCGATCCGATCACGAGCAGCGCCGTGGTGGCGCAGAAGAGGGGCCGTGTGGGAAACGAACGGTAGGCGAAGGCCGACACCGGCACCATGACGGCCGCGCCCAGCATGTAGGCGGTGGCCAGCCACTGCACGGTGGACACGTCGACGCTCAGGCTTGCCATGATGGGTGCGAAGCCGACGTTCAGGAACGTCTCGTTGAACGTGGCGAGGAACGCCGCAAAGGCTGCGACGGCCAGTATTGCAGCCGGCTTCTGGGCGGGTTGCTTGGTGTTTGCCGGATTGGTGGATGTCTCGTTGGCGGTGTCGGCCTGGTTGGCCAACGGGCGACGGGATGCGTCGGAGGCTTTGCTGGTTGGTGTGGGTTCTGCCACAGTCTTCCCCTTTCGTGCGCACGCGCGGCGCCGGGAAGGACTGGGCGGACACAAAAGAAGAGCGTCCCGGCCGCGTTCCGATCAGGTTAGGACCTCTTCCTCTGTACCGTGATCAGATTTACGCGCCCGAGACGCCACATGTGTCGTTTGCAGTGCTTGCTATTCGATTGTGCGAGCCTGCATGATATCACCGCACGGTGCCGCCATGCGCCAAACTTTTCCGCGAACGGCGGTGCCGCGCCTTTCGTCTACTGCTTGGTGTTGGGCTGCTGGTTGCGCTTGCCTTCCTTGGGGCGGATGAAGAAGGCGCAAACCAGCATCACGACCGACAGCGGGACCATGGTGACCAGCGAGGCCTCCAGGTAGCTCATGCCTCCGTCCAGCAGCATGCCGTAAATGGGCGAGAAGCAGTTGCCGACGCACTGGGAGAACTGCAGCACCGACATGCCCATCGTCGCGGCCATGGCCGACTGGAACATGATGGTGGGAGCCAGCGGGCGAAGACCGCCCCCGCCAAGGCCTGCGCAAAGGCCCATCAGCACCACGCCGGTCCACAGCAGGATTTCGTTCCCCGATTGGAACAGCATGTAGAAGGTGACCATGTACAGCACCGCCACCAGCATGGGGATGATCCTCTTCATGTTGCCCGGAAGCTTCTGCATGATGGCGCCGCCCACGGGGTTGGACACCAGCCCGATGCCGGTGACCACCGCCAATGCGCCGCCTGCCGCAGCCTCGGTCCAGCCGTAGCCGGCCGGGGCGTCGGACTGCAGGAAGGTCGGGAGGTAGGTGTTCACGATGCCGGTCTGGCCCGCGATGAATATCGCGAACACGATCCCAAGCATCCAGATCTTGTAGTTCTTCAGCAGCTTCATGCATTCTCCGAAGCTGCCTTCCACGTTGTAGCTGGCCCCTTCGCCTTCGGGAACCCTGTAGAACACCCAGAAGAGCACGAGCGCCACCGCCGCGAACGCGATGACGAACCAGAAGACGCCCTGCCACCCGGCCGAGGCTGCGATCTGCGGGCATACGATGGAGTCCAGCGTGATGGAAAGCGGCACCCAGCAGCACCAGAGCCCCAGAGAGTGCTC
>CABVEH010000160.1 GCA_902497215.1 uncultured Eggerthellaceae bacterium
TTGATGTCGTGGGCGCGCTTGGAGGCAACGGTGCACAGAAGGAAGCGGTCGTTCTCGCAGTCTTCCAGCAACACGTCGATGTCGGGCTTGATTATGCTCATATTGAAGTCTCCTGTGGCTGTTCGCCGGCATTGGCTATGCAATCCAGCATCTCGTCGACCGTGGTGTCGACGTCGTCGTTCACGAATACGTAATCATACTCCATTTCGCGCGACAGTTCCATACGCGCGGCCTCGAGCCTGGCCGCCACGGCTTCCTCGCTTTCGGACCCCCGTCCGCGAAGCCTGCGCTCGAGCTCGTCAATCGAGGGAGGCTTCACGAACACCAGCACGGCTTCCGGCGCCGACTTCCTGACCTGCATCGCTCCCTGCACCTCGATCTCGAGTATGACGTTCTCGCCGGCGTCCAGATGCGCCTGGACGGACGACGCCGGGGTGCCGTAGAGATTCCCGGAGTATTCGGCCCATTCCAGGAAGCCTCCGCCTTCCGCGGCCCTTTCGAAGTCGGGGCGGTCGACGAAGAAGTAGTCCGTGCCGTCGACTTCCCCCTCCCTGGGCTTCCGCGTGGTGGCGGAAACGGACTTCCAAAGCGACGGGTCCTTTTCCATCATCTTCGAAATGACGGTGCCCTTCCCTACGCCTGAAGGCCCGGAGACGACGAACAGCCTGCCCTTCGCCATACCTATTCCCCCAGCTCGTCGGCGATTCGCCTGAATGCCGCGATCGGGTCGGGCGCGTCGGTGATGGGGCGCCCGACGACGATGTGGGAAGCGCCTGCATCGAAGGCGTCCTTCGGGGTGGCGACGCGGGTCTGGTCGCCCATGGCGGAACCCGCCGGGCGCACGCCGGGGGTTACGACGTAGGCGTCGGGCCCGAGCAGCTCGCGCAGCGATGCGGCCTCGCGGGGCGACGCCACCACGCCAGATATCCCGGACTCGCTTGCAAGCTTCGCCATGGCGAGCACCTGCGACTCGACGGGCCTTTCTATGCCGACCTGGTGGAGGTTTTCCTGCGACATGGAGGTGAGCACGGTGATGCCCAGCGTCGCGGGCGTGGCGGAACCCGCCTCGGCAGCGCCCTGCACCGCCCCGCGTTGGGCCGCCTCCATCATGTCGCGGCCTCCCACCGTGTGCATCGTGAGCATGTCCGCCCCGGTGGCCGCAGCCGAGCGCGCGGCCCCTTCCACCTGGTGCGGTATATCGTGGAACTTCAGGTCGAGGAAGACCTTGTACCCCCGCGCCTTCAGCATTCGCACGAGGTCGGTGCCGTAGGCGTAGTAGAGGGTCATGCCCACCTTCACCCACGTGGCCTCGCCGGCCAGCTGGTAGGCTATCGAAAGCGCCTTGTCGGCCTCGCAGTCGAGCGCGATTATCACGCGCTCGCGCCTGGGGGTCCCGTCGAACTTGCTCAGCATTCCAGTGCTCCTATCAACTCGTTCACGTCGCTTACGCCCTGCTCGCGGCAATATTCCGCTATTCCCTCGACGACGTTCAACCCGGCCATCGGGTCCATGAAGTTCGCCGTGCCGACGGCTACGGCCGTGGCTCCGCAAAGCATGAACTCAACCGCGTCCTCGCCGGTGCATATGCCGCCCATGCCCAGGATGGGAACCTTGACTGCGTCGTGGCACTGCCACACCATGCGAAGGGCCACGGGCTTGACCGCAGGGCCTGAAAGGCCACCCACCACGCGTGCAAGCTTGGGGCGGCGCCTGCGTGCGTCGACGGCCATGCCCAGCAGCGTGTTGATGAGCGATATGGCGTCGGCCCCCGAGGCCTCGGCCGCCCGGGCGATCTCGGTTATGTCGGTCACGTTGGGCGTCAGCTTCACGATCAGCGGACGCTTGGTGGCCTCCCTGCACATGCCGACCACCTTCTCCACCGAAGGCACGTGGCAACCCATGGTCATGCCGCCGGCGTCGACGTTGGGGCATGAGATGTTCACCTCGTAGGCGTCCACGGGCGCGTCCTCCAGCGCCTCGATCACCTGGACGTACTCGTCGAAGCTGTGCCCGGAGACGTTGACTATTGCAGGAACGTCCCTGCCTTCCAGCCACGCCAGGTCATGTTCCACTAGATGGCACACGCCCGGGTTCTGCAAGCCTATGGAGTTCAACATGCCCGAAGGCGTCTCGGCTATGCGGGGCGAGGCGTTGCCTTCCCACCCGTTCAGCGACACCCCCTTGGTGGTGACCGCACCCAGCCGTTCCACCGGGTAGAACTGGTCGTACTCGCGGCCTGCGGCGAAGGTTCCCGACGCTGTGGTCACGGGGTTCTTCATGGAAAGGCCACCCAAGTTCACGGCCATCTTCGGCTGCGTCATCGCCACACCACCTCCGTTGCGTCGAAAACGGGGCCGTCGACGCAGGAACGCTTCTTTCCGGAAGCGGTGTCGACCACGCAGGAAAGGCAGGCCCCGATCCCGCATGCCATGCGGCGTTCCATCGACACCTGGCAAGGGATTCCGGCGCCCGTCATGGCCTGCGAGGCTATGCGCATCAGCGGCTCGGGGCCGCACACGGCCGCATAGTCGTAAGGCTGGGATTCCTTGGCGGAGCGGGCGATGGCGTCGTCGACCAGCGAGGTGCAGAAGCCAGCGCGGCCGAAGGTTCCATCATCGGTGGAGCATGCAGGCGCGCAGCCACAGACGGCTTCGTAACGGCTTCGGCACACCAGTGCGTCCTTGGTTGCGGCGCCCAGAACGACGTCGACCTGCACGCCGCGGGCAACGAGCTGCTCGCAAAGCATGAACAAAGGAGCAGCGCCCACGCCGCCTCCGACCAATAGCGCACGCCTGGCGTCGTCAGGCACGGTCCAGCCGCGCCCTATGGGGCCAATCATCGTGGTTTGCTGCCCAGGCTGCCAGCGCACCATCTCGGCGGTGCCGTCCCCCACCACTTGGTAGAGGATCTCGACCCGCCCGTTTGCCGCGTCGGCTGCATACACCGAGAACGGGCGCCGAAGTATGTGGGATTGAAGCGTGGGGATGGACATGTGCACGAACTGTCCAGGCTGGATGCACCCAGCCAGTCCGCAAGCCGTCGTATCGTTGCGGGCTTCTTCCACGGTCGCGCGGTAGTCCGAGAGCTTGCTGGCCTTCGAACCCGCTTCCGCCTTGCAGCCCGCCATCTAGGCCGCCTCCTCTTCCCACTGGGGAAGGTCCTGCAGCGCGACGACGTCGAGGCTTCCCCTTCTCATGAAGTCCATGCCTGCAACAAGCGCCTGCGCCGCCGCGAGCGTGGTGACGTACGTGATCCCGTGACGCACCGCCGCCGCGCGCATGTCGTAGCCGTCGTCGCGCGTTACGCTACCCATGGGCGTGTTGATCATCAGCGATATGCGCCCGTCCGCGATTGCGTCCAGGATGCTCTCGCCATGCTCGTGGATCTTGCCTATCTCGGTGCAGTCGATGCCCGCCGCGCGCAGAGCCTTGCAGGTGCCGCTGGTCGCGACGATCTTGAACCCGAGGCGCTCGATGTCGCGCGCAATGGGGGTAAGCGCGCGCTTGTCGCGGTCGTTGACCGAGATGAACGCCGCACCGCCCTGCGGCAGGCTGTAGTCGATGGCCAGCTGGGTCTTGATGTATGCCGCCGGGAAGTTCCCCGCGATTCCCATGACCTCGCCCGTCGACTTCATCTCGGGGCCCAGTATGACGTCGGCGCCAGGGAAGCGGCCCCACGGCATCACGGCCTCCTTCACGCAGTAGTAGTCGGGATGCCTGGTGTCGGACGGGAGCCCGAAC
>CABVEH010000161.1 GCA_902497215.1 uncultured Eggerthellaceae bacterium
ATGGGCGACCAGAGCCGCTCCTTGCTCATGCGGGCTTCCTGGCGGTGTGTATGCAGGCGATGCCTCCGCTGCAGTTCTGCCAATCCACGTCGCAGAACCCGGCGTCGCGCATCATGTCGGCCACGCCCTGCTGGTCGGGGAAAGCGCGGATGGACCTCGCCAGGTAGACGAAGCCCGACGCGTCTCCGGTGACCACCTTCCCCCAGAAGGGGACAACGTGGCGAAGGTAGACGCCATACAGGGCGTTCCATGCTGGGTTGGGCGGCGTGGAGAAGTCGAGGCATGCCAGCTGGCCTCCGGGCCTCAGCACGCGCAGGATCTCGCGCAAGGCCTTCTCGCGCTCGGGCATGTTGCGCAGCCCGTAAGCCATGGTCACGGCGTCGAACGTGTCGTCGTCGTAGGGGATGTCCTGCGCGTCCACAACGTCGAAGTGCACGGGAACGCCGCATGCCGCCCCGTCTGCAGCGTGCCGTTTGGCCACTTCCAGCATCTCGGGCACCAGGTCGGAGCACACGATGACGGCGGGCTTCTTCGCTCGGGCCACCGCGAAGGTTACGTCGCCGGTTCCTCCCGCGACGTCCAGCACCGCGTCTGCCGGCCCTATGTTGGCCGCATCGACCAGCTTGTTCAGCCAAAGCCGGTAGGTCCCCATGCTGGAAAGGGCGTTGAACGCCTCGTAGCGGTCGGCTATTTGGGCGAATATGCCCTTCACGCGCGCGGACGACAGCTCGGCCGGCGCGCTTTTCCCGGTGGCGGTGTCTATGCTGCTGGAAGGTGATTCGTTCATGTGCGTATTATATCGCGCTTGCATTGCGCCGCCGCTCGCGGTTGGGGCTTTCTGCTAGAATGCAGGTTTACGTGTGAAAAGGCCGCATGGCCGCAGCTCAGACAGGCAAGATGCATGCTCCTCAGCGCAAAGTACATATTCCCGGTGACCAGCGCCCCCGTGCGCGGCGGCGCGTTGCTGGTTCGCGACGACGTCATCGTCGACATCGGCGATTTCGAGTCGCTGAAGCTGCGCTACCCCGACGAGGAGGTCATGGACTTCGGCATGGCCGCGCTGCTCCCCGGGTTCGTCGACCTGCACACCAAGCTTGAAATGTCCGCCCTGCGCGGAGTGGTCGCCGACCTTCCCTACGTGCAGTGGCTGCTCTCCATCCTCGAAAGGTCTTCGCACCTCGAGCCTTCCGACTGGTACGACTCCGCCATACTTGGCGGCCTCGACGCCCTGGCGTCGGGCATCACCACCGTGGCCGACATCACCGCCACGGGCGCATCGCTGAAGGCGGTGCAGAAGCTGGGCCTGCGCGGCGTCATCTACCGCGAGGTGGGCGCCATGGACAAGATGCGCGTCGACTACGCCATGCACTCCGCCGAGTCCGACATATACAAGTGGCGCCAGGACGCCAACCCCGACCTGGTCACCATCGGCGTCGCCCCGTCCTCCATATACGCCAACCATCCCCAGGTGTTCCAGCGTGCGTCGCAGCTGGCCACCAAGGAGAACTTGCCGCTGGCGCTCAGGCTCGCAGGCACGCGCGAGGAATACAACTTCGTCGAGTACGGCTCGTCCATGTTCGCGGTCGACACCATGGACGCCGAGGCCAGGGGATACGTGGAGATCCCGCCATGGCTTCCGTTCGGCGTGACGCCTGTGCGCTACGCGCTCAACTGGGCTGCGTTCGACGCCCCCAACGTCATGGTCGTGTACGCCGTGCACGTCAACGACGAGGACATCAACAAGATGCGCGAGCACGACGTGTCCATCTGCACGTGCCCCAGGTCGAACGCCATGCTGGGCATGGGCATGCCTCCCATGAGCGAGTACCTGAAGTCGGGCTTCCGCATGGGGCTCGGCACCGACTCTCCGGCGGCAACCGATTCCACCGACATGTTCTCCGAGATGCGCATCGGGCTGCTGATGAACCGCGCGCGCGACACGAGGAACTTCCTCGACTCGTCCACGATGCTGGAGCTTGCCACCATCGGTGGCGCTCGCGCGCTGAAGATGGACGACCGCATCGGGTCGCTTGAGATCGGGAAGCAGGCAGACGTGCTCGCCGTCGACCTTTCGGGCACCAACCAGTCCATCGAACTGAACCCCGTGTCGGCCCTGGTGAACTCGTGCAGCACGTCCGACGTGCTGATGACCATGGTCGCCGGCAAGGTACTTTACGAGAAGAACCGCTGGCACGTCGACGTCGAGGCGGCCAAGAACATAGCGCGCGTCATCGAGATACGCGCGAAGCTTAAGTCATAGCAGCCGGGCAACGGCCAGGAACAGAGCAAGGACCGAGTCGAAATGGCACAGAGCAACAAGCAGGCACAGAAGCAGATGCGCAAGCTCACGCGCGAGGAGAAGGCCGAGCGCATCAAGGCCGCCCAGGAGCGCGAGAAGCGCGAGAAGGAACGCCGCGAGCGCGGCGAGCGCCTGAAGAAGATATTCACCGTGGTCGTGTGCGTCATCCTGGTGCTTGCGCTGGGCATACCCACCATGGCGCTGTCGGTGCTTTCGGCGTAGGCGACCGGTCGAGTAGGCAGGGCTGCAAGTGTTCGGCATCGGCGGATTCGAGCTATTCCTCATACTGATCTTCGGGTTTCTGATCTTCGGGCCCGACAAGCTGCCCGACATCGCGAAGACCATAGGCCGCGCCATCGCCAAGTTCCGCGGGGCGCAGGAGGACATGACCGAGCAGCTGAAGGGCGCCACGTTCGTGGACAAGGACAACCCCGACGCCCCGCTGAAGAACCCGTTGGAAGTCATGGAGAACGCAGCTTCCGAGGCGCAGGCCAAGGCCGCCGAGGCGCGCAAGAAGGCCGACGAGGCCACCAACGCGGCCGTGGAGCGCACCGAGAGCTTCGCCGAGCGCAAGGCCCGTTACGACCGCGAGCGCGCCGAGCGCAAGGCCGCCGAGCAGAAGGCCGCCGAAGAGGAAGCGGCGCAGGCCGCCGCCAAGGAGGCCGCCGCCAAGGAGGCGCGCGAGAATCCGAAGGCCGACGTGGCCGCCAAGGCCGTCGTGGAAGAGGGGGACTAGGCCATGCCCATCGGTCCCGCAAGAATGCCCCTGTTCGACCACCTGGGCGAGCTGCGCATGCGCCTCGTGCGCATCGTGGCGTGCCTTGGCATCGCGGTCTGCGTGTTCTACCTGTCGGCGCCCATAATGGGGCAGTTCCTGCTGCTTCCCATCGCCGAGTTCCTGCCGTTCGACCCCGAGACGGGCTGGGTGGAGACGGTGGCGCTCGACCCGTTCGAGGCGTTCGCCACCCGCTTCGAGATAGCCTTCTTCTACTCGGTCATCGCCACGTCGCCGGTCATACTCTGGCAGTTGCTGGCGTTCTTCCTTCCGGCGCTGAAGCCCAAGGAGCGCAAGTGGTTCATGCCCACGTTCGCGGTGGGCGTGGTGCTGTTCATCCTGGGCGTGGTGTTCTGCTACCTGGTCATTTTGCAGGCGGCGTTCCAGTGGCTGACCGACCAGGCCATGGGGCTTGGCTACGTCGAGCCGCGAATGTCCAGCTACATCGACATCATCATCAAGTTCGAGGTGGCGTTCGGCTTCGCCTTCGAGCTTCCGCTGGTCATCTTCTATCTCGTCATCTTCGACGTCATACCCTACAAGAAGCTTCGCGAGAGCTGGCGCGTCGTGTACGTGGTGCTGATGGTGCTCTGCGCCGTCATCACGCCCGACGCGTCGCCCGTCACCATGCTTCTGCTGTTCGCGGCCATGATCGCGC
>CABVEH010000162.1 GCA_902497215.1 uncultured Eggerthellaceae bacterium
CCTCAAGATCAACACGGGGATGAACCGCGTCGGGGTGCGCTACGACTCGGTCGTGGACTTCCTGGAAACCATATCGTTCCACCGCGCGCTTCGGCTGGTTGGCACGTTCACCCACTTCGCCACGGCCGACGCCCAGGACACCATGGACTTCAACCTTCAGAAGTCGCGGTTCGAGGACGCGCTGGCGGCAATGCGGGCAGCCGGCTTCGACCCCGGCATAGTGCACGCCGCGAACTCGGCGGCCACCATAAGGTACAAGGAAGTGCAGTACGACATGGTGCGCCCCGGGCTTGCCATGTACGGCTACTTCCCTTGCCCCGAGACCTACGGCGCGGTCAACCTGCTTCCTGCCATGAGCGTGAAAGCGCGCATAACGCAGATCAACCAGGTTCCGGTGGGCGAGGGCGTGAGCTACGGCCTTCTGCACCGCTGCAACGGCTTCGCGAAGATATGCACGGTGCCGATAGGCTACGCCGACGGACTCAACCGCGCGCTTTCGGGGCGCATCGATTTCATAATGGGCGGGCGCACCTACCCGCAGGTGGGCAACATATGCATGGACCAGTGCATGTTCGAGGTGGACGTACGCACCCGCAGCGGGATCGGACGCATAGAGCCGCAGGTCGGGGACGAGGTAATCGTCATCGGCGAGGAGGGCAACGCCTTCACCACCATCGACCAGATGGCCGACATGCTGGGAACCATCCCCTACGAGGTCATGATCGCCTTCGGGAACAGCAGGATGCCGAAGCTTTATGTCTGAGGCCACGCTCGAGGAAAGGCGCCAGGCGCTGCAGGCCATAGCCGACGAGGTGTCGCATTGCAGGAAGTGCGAGCTTTGCGGCGGCCGCACCAACGCCGTGTTCGGCGACGGCTCGCCCGACGCCCGCGTGCTGATCGTGGGGGAGGCCCCGGGCAAGAACGAGGACCTGCAAGGCAAGCCGTTCGTGGGCGCCGCCGGGAAGTACCTCGACGAGCTTCTGGGGATAGCCGGGCTCGCACGCGAGGACGTGTTCATCGCGAACGTGCTGAAGTGCCGCCCTCCGGGCAACCGCGACCCGCGCCCCGAGGAGATCCAGGCGTGCGCCGACTACCTGCGCAACCAGACGCGCGCCATCGACCCCGAGTACATCGTCACCTTGGGGAACTTCGCCACGAAGTTCATCCTGCGCACCGAGACCGGCATCACGCGGCTGCGTGGAAGGCTGCAGCGTGCGGGAAGGTTCAAGGTGTTCCCGGTGTTCCATCCGGCCGCCGCCATCTACGACCAGTCGAAGAGGCCCGTGCTGGAGGACGACTTCGCGAAGCTCGGCGAGCTGCTTGCGGCCGACTGACCGCCTGGCCGCCGATGTTCGACCCCGTCGCCTACATCAACGAGCCCAGGTGGAGCCATTCCAGCCTTGGGCTCGAACGCATAACCCTCCTTCTTGAAAAGCTGGGCAGGCCGCAGGACGCCTTCCTTTCCGTGCATGTCGCCGGAACCAATGGGAAGGGGTCGACGAGCGCGTACCTGTCGAGCATCCTGCGCGCATCGAACCTGCGCACAGGCCTGTTCACGAGCCCGTTCATCGAACGCTTCGAGGAACGCATCCAGGTGGACGGAGAAGTCATCCCGGCCGAAGAGCTGCTGGACGCGACGCTTGCCGTGCGCGACGCCGCCGACGAGGTGGAACAGGAGATGGGGGAGCATCCCACCGAGTTCGAGCTGATGTGCGCGGTTGCCTTCGTGCATTTCTCGAGGCGCGGGTGCGGCGTTGCGGTGGTCGAATGCGGGCTGGGTGGACGCCTCGACGCCACCAACGTCGTGTCCCCGGCCGTTTGCGTGGTCACGCGCATAGGCATGGACCACACGGACGTGCTCGGCGACACCCTTTCGGCCATTGCCGCCGAGAAGGCGGGAATAATCAAGGAAGGCGTGCCCGTCGTCAGCTGGCCGCAGCAGGACGAGGCGGCCTCGGTGATACGCGAGCGTTGCAACGACATGGGATGCGAGCTGGTCGAGAGCGACTTCTCACGGCTCGAGGTTGCGCCTTTGGGGTCGCTTTCCGACAAGCGGTCGCTAGACTACAGGGGCATCCGATACGAGACGAAGCTGCTTGGCGCATACCAGCCGACGAACGCCGCCGTGGCCATCGACGCCGCGCGCGTGCTTTCGGCGCGTCGGCCGGAATTCGGAATCACTCAGGATGCGATAGCGAGGGGCGTTGCCGACGCCGTGTGGCCCGGCAGGTTCGAGGTGGTCGCCACGTCGCCTTTGGTGGTCGTGGACGGCGCCCACAACCCTCAGGGGGCCGAAGCGCTCGCAGAGTCGATGCGCGAGCTTGTGGACGTCCGTCCGGGCAGGCGCCCGACCCTGGTCGTCGGGGTCCTGGCCGACAAGGACTATCCCGCAATCGTCGCGCCGATGCTTCCATACGCGCGCCGCATCGTCGCCTACACCCCGAACAACCCCAGGGCGCTGGATGCTTCCGCCTTGGCCCGCGAGGCTGCTTCGCAGGCGGAGAAGGCGGGGATGGACGTCGAGGTGGCCGTCGCGGAAAGCGCCGGCGAGGCAATGTTGCTTGCCGTGGAAAAGGAAGGCCCCGAAGGCATGGTCGTCGCCTTCGGGACCTTGTATTCGATAGGCGCCGTCAAGCAGGCTTTGGCGCCGCTTGGCTGACGCGGCAGGCAAGCCTTCCGGCCGCCGCGGCCTTCGTTACTCGTCCTTGGGGGTAAGAAGCCCGTATCCTCCGTCGCTGCGGCGGTAGATGACGTGCACGTCGCCGGAATCGCGGTCGGTGTACACGAAGAAGTCGTGCCCGATCAGGTCGATCTGGACCATTGCCTCCTCTTCCGTCAGCGGTGTGTACTTTATCTTCTTGCGGCGCACCACCTCGTCGTCGGAAAGCTCGTCCATCAGCGCGTCGAGGTCGAGGTCGCTTTCGGGACGCGCGGAAGCGTCGCGCACGGCGACGTCCTGCTCGGTCTTCTTGGTGCGCTTGCTGCGCACGCGCGTCTTGAACTTGCGGAGCTGGCGGGCGATCTTGGCGGCCACGTCGATGGCCGCGAACATGTCCTGCTCGCTTTCCTCGACGCGGGCGACGTGGCCCTTCATCAGCACCGTAACCTCGCAGATCGCGGGATTGGGGTTCGCGGGGTTCTTCTCCCTGTACAGCACCACGTCGCAGGAGATCGCGCCTACGTCCAGCTGCTCCACCGCGCCGCCGATCTTGTCTTCGGCATAGGCCTTCAGCGAGTCGCTTACGGGCATCTTGCGTCCGGATACGGTGACATCCATACTTACCACCTCTGTATAGTCGGCCAATGTTACCGAACCTAGGATAACCCAATTGTCAGCTGATAAACCAAGACGCCAGGAGGCGATTATGAATTGTTGCATTTGGTAACATAGGGCGAAATCCATTGGAGTGATTCGCATGAAGGAAGAAAAGAACGGCGTCGAACGCGACGCAACGGAACAGAAGGCGGACGGCGGAAACACGGCGAGGGAGCCGGCGCCCGGCGCCGTCCGGATCGAACACGGCGTGAGCCTCAACGGCAACGGGCAGCCCATAGCCACGTCGAAGGAGTTCCTCGACGTGGAGGATTCCCCCGAAGGACCGGTGCTCGTCCAACCCACGCCCGAGAACCCAGACCCTCACGGCATTTTCATAAAAGAGGTGCAGGGGCGCAACAAGCGGCTTCGCCAGCTGATCAGCTTCACCCATTCGTCGACGAAAGCCGCGGCCG
>CABVEH010000163.1 GCA_902497215.1 uncultured Eggerthellaceae bacterium
CGATGCCGGTGGCTACCGACTGCTCGAGGCCGAACGGGCTGCCGATGGACATGACCCACTCGCCGATGGTGATGTTGTCGGAATCGCCCAGCGTCATGGGGGTGAAGCCGCTGCCGTCCTTGACCTTGAGCACGGCCACGTCCGAGCTGGCGTCGGTGCCAACCAGGTCGGCGTCGTAGGTCTCGCCTTCGATGGTCACCTCGTACTGGCTTCCGCTGGACACCACGTGGTTGTTGGTGATGATGTAGCCATCCTCGGAAAGCACCACGCCCGACCCCATGCTGACCTCCTGCAGCTCGCCGGAGTTGTCGTTGTACCCGTAGAGGAAGTCGTAGATGGAGTTGCCGCCGGACTGCGCTTGGCCGAGCACGTTGATGGAGACGACGGAGGGAAGGCACTTGTCGGCGACTGCCTCGGCAAGCGACGCCTCCTCCTCGACTGCCTGCACCGACTCGGAGCCCGAGGCGCCGAGGTTGACGGTTGACTTCGAGCCGCCGATCAGGCCGAACCCGGCGGCCACGCCCAGCGCGAGCACGCATGCGACCAAGGCGCCTGCGAACGCGATGAGGAACGTCTTGCCTCCCGTCGGCTTGGAAGCCTCGGCGGCATGGGACGAGTGCGCATGCACCGGCGCGGGTTCGTATGCGTGAACCGGCTCGTTGACTGGGGCAGTGACCCCGGGAACCGGGTTGCCCGAAGGCGGCGCATAGCTCGACGTGGGCTGCTGATGCTGGCCTGCTGCGTCAGCACCTGCAGCCGCCCCCGGCATGGACGACGTGGGCTGCGACCCGTATGCATAGCTTTGGTTGTAGCTGTTGGACGAAGGCTGGGTGGGCTGGGCGCCCTGGCCCGGCTGCTGAGGCTGGCCCTGTCCCGCTTCGCCATATGGGTTGATGTTCGGATTCTCGTTCATGGGAATCTTTCTCCTTCCTGATGATGAGGCGACATTATCATTGCCGCGCACGTCGTCAGGCGAGAATCAAGCGTTGTCACATTCGCTTTACCTAAATACAACCTCAGGGCTACACCAGCTGGTGTATGCGGGAAGGACTTTTCGGATACATGCCTGCTCTTATCCGGTTCGACGCCCCTTTGCGGGAGCATAACGGGGCTAAAAGGCGAAGAAGAGACACAGCGGCGTTAGCTGCGGCTACCTGAAATCGCATGAGCCTTACGTCGAATCTTCGCCTCATACGCCCCGTTCTTGCTCCCGCAGCGTCTCACAAGGATTTCGAGCAGGCATGTACCCGAACGGCGTTTCCTCGCCTCCCCTACCCTTCCTGGTAGTTGGCGAGGAAGGCGCGGGTGCGCTCGTGCTGCGGGTTCGAGATGACGTCGATTGCGCGGCCGCGCTCGACCACGTGGCCGCCGTCCATGAACAGCAGCTGGTCGGCCACGTCGCGCGCGAACGACATCTCGTGCGTGACGATGACCATGGTCATGTGCTCGGCCGCCAGGTCGCGAATGACCTTCAGCACCTCGCGCGTCAGCTCGGGGTCGAGCGCGCTGGTGGGCTCGTCGAAGAACAGCACCTCGGGGTTCATGGCCAAGGCGCGCGCTATGGCCACGCGCTGCTGCTGGCCGCCGGAAAGGTCGCAGGGCACCATGTCGGCCTTGTCGGCCAGCCCCATCTTCGCCAGCAGCCCGTTCGCCCTCTCGTAGGCCTCGGCCTTGGGAACCTTCGCCACGCTGATCAGCGGGTCGGCCACGTTCTTCGCGGCCGTGTAGTGCGGAAACAGGTTGAAGTTCTGGAACACCAGCCCGAAGTGGGTCTTCGCCTGGCGTATGCTTTCCTTCTTGGCGTATTCCGCCTTGCCCGAGGCATCGTTTTCGCACACGAGCACGTCGCCGTACGCCAGACGCCCCGAGTCCAGCCGCTCGAGCAGGGTTAGGCATCGAAGCAGCGTCGACTTGCCGCCGCCGCTTGGGCCTATGATGGCGAGCACGTCGCCTTTGTCCACGGAAAGGGATATGTCCTTCAACACCTCGTTGTCGCCGAAGGACTTCTTCGCGTGGTCGAGCGTTACGACCGATTGCGTCTCTGGATCAGGCATGGTAGTAGTCCAGCTTCTTCTCGACCTTGCCCAGTATGAACTCGATTAGCAGGCAGAACACCCAGTATATGAGTGCCGCGATGGCGTAGGGCACCATGGACACCTCGCGCGCGGCGAGCGCCTTGGCCTGCGAGAACATCTCGGCGATGCCGAGGACGAACGCCAGCGACGTGTCCTTCACCAGCGTGATGATTTCGTTGCCCATGGCCGGCAGGATGCGCTTGATCACTTGCGGAAGCACGATCTTCATGAACGTCTGCGCCCGCGAGTACCCAAGCACGTTGGCGGCCTCGTACTGGCCGCGCGGGATGGACTGGATGCCCGAGCGGTAGATCTCGCCGAAGTAGGCCGCGTAGTTCAGGATGAACCCGATGTCGCATGCCCAGTACTTCCAGTCGGACCCCATCTGCAGCCCGAAGAGGTAGTAGGGACCGAACATGATGGCCATCAGCTGCAGCATGAGCGGCGTTCCGCGGAGTATGGAGATGTAGAACTTCGCGATGGTGGAAACCACCCTGAAGCGGCTCATGCGGCACAGCGCGACGACGACGCCCAGCGGCAGCGAGCCGATGAGCGTCACGAAGAAGATCTGAGTGGTGAGCAGAAGCCCATCACCCAGAAGTCCAAGCATCGTCGAGAATTCCATGTGCGTCCGGTCCCTGGTTGCTAAGGTTGGAAGCTACTTGGTGAGCACCCAGTTGGAGACGTCCACGCCGTAGCTTGCGTACTTGTCGCAGATGGTGGCGATGGTGCCGTCGTTGTACATCTCGAGCAGCGTTTCGCTGACCTTCTTGGCCAGGGCCTCGTCGCCCTTCTTGAAGCCGACCGCGTAGTGCTCGGAGCTAAGCGGCTCCTCGAGCTGCGTGTACGCGCCGGGGTTCGCCGACATCTGGTAGGCGGCGATGGAAAGGTCGCAAGCCACCGCGTCGACGGTGCCGGCCTGCAGCTGCATGAAGGCGTTGTTGTAGTCGCTGATGGTGTCGAGCTTCGCGAACGTGTTGGCGAGGTCTTCCTGGTCGCCCTCCAGCACGTCGAGCGCGGCCGAGTCGATCTGGGTGATGACGACCTTGTCGGCCAGGCCGGCGAAGTCGTTGATGCCCGAATCGGCGCGGGTCACGACGACCTGCTCGTTAAGCATGTAAGGCTCGCTGAACGTGTAGTCGTCCTCGCGGCCCTCCATGGTGAAGCCGTTCCAGATGCAGTTGACGGTGCCCTGCCCGAGCAACGCGTCCTTGGCGTCCCAGTCGATCGGGTTCAGCTCGATCTGCCAGCCGTTGCGGTCCGCCACCTCGGCAGCCAGGTCGAGGTCGAGACCGGTGTAGCTGCCGTCCTCGCCAATGAAGCCGTAGGGCGGGTAGCTGTTGTCGAAGCCGACGATAAGCGTCTCGATGTCGGCCGAGTTGTCGGCGGCCTCGGCTGCCGAAGACGAGCTAGAGCTTGCGCTGCTGGAGCTGCTGGACGCGTTGCCCGAGCAGCCGACCGCCAGGGCGGCCCCCAGCACGAGCGTCGCAGCGACCGCCGCAACCTTGATGAACTTCTTCTTCATGTGTTCCCTCCGTTGGAATCTTCTCTCGCCTGCCTGCACGCAGGCTTGCTGCCCCACCACTCTACTGTGATAAAGCGATTGCAGCAGTATAACACTGATGGGGTACTGGAAGCGTGACAGGGGACGT
>CABVEH010000164.1 GCA_902497215.1 uncultured Eggerthellaceae bacterium
GCCGCCGGTGATGATTGCCGTCTTGCCCTTCAGGAATCCCATGTCGGAACCTTCCTCTCGTTTGCCGTTTCCTCCATTTTGTGCCAACGTCGGCAACGCCTCCGCCGCGTTGACGGCGATTAAACAATTCTTCGGTATTCGGCGTCGGCCGTGCGGAGAAGCGTATGGTTTCCCTAGGCAACGGACGGAGGAACCATGGACGAACACGCACTGGCGCTGGCCTTCGGGCTCGTCCTGCCGTTCCTTGGAACGGTTGCAGGGTCGGCCCTGGTGTTGTTCGTGAGGCACGGCATGGGCGACCGCCTGCAGAAAGCGCTTCTGGGCTTCGCCGCAGGCGTGATGGTGGCCGCGTCGGTGTGGAGCCTGATAATCCCCTCCATGGAGATGGCCGAACAACAGGGCGTCGTGGCCTGGGTGCCGCCTGCCGTGGGGCTTCTGGCCGGCATGGGCGTGCTTCTGCTGATCGACAGCCTCCTGCCCCACCTGCACATGGATTCCGACGAGCCGGAAGGGCGCCCGAGCGGCCTTGCGCGCCCGACCATGCTCTTCTTCGCCGTGGCCATACACAACCTGCCCGAAGGCATGGCGGTAGGCGTCGTGCTGGCGGGTTACCTTGCAGGCGACGCCGGCATAGGGTTCGCGGCCGTGGCCGCGTTGGCGGCGGGCATCGCCGTTCAGAACTTCCCCGAGGGCGCCATAGTGTCCATGCCCATGGCCGCGAGCACCTCCAGGGCGAAGGCGTTCGGCTACGGGGTGGCATCCGGGGCCGTCGAGCCCTTGGGCGCGCTTTTGATGCTTGCCGTCACCGCCGTGGCCGAGCCCCTTCTGCCCTACGTGCTGGGGTTCGCCGCAGGGGCCATGCTGTACGTGGTGGTGGAGGAGCTGATCCCCGAGACGCAGTCGGGTAGGCACACGAACATCGGGACCATCGGCGTGGGGATCGGCTTCGTGCTGATGATGATGCTTGACGTGGCGCTCGGGTAAGCGCGGACCTGCGCAACAGCTGCCCTACGACTCGCGGGATCGCAGGCCTCCCTTCACCACATGGCGCGACACGAAGAATGTGACCAGCAAATAGCACCCGTAGATGGCTGCAGTGAACCCGGCCGCCATGGCGATGGGGCCGAATACGTCCTGGCCGCCCAGGGCCAAGAACAGCGTGTCCGACAGCGTGACGATGGCGCAGGCGCTGTGGCAGGTCGCGAGCACCAGCGGCGCCAGGAAGTACACCAGCACCTGCACGAACAGCGAGCGATACAGCATGCCATCGGCGCAGCCGAGCCGCCAGAGCATGCGGTAGCGGGGCACGGAATCTACGGATTCCGTGAGCTGCTGGATGGCCAGGATGGCGGCCGTGGCCACGAGCAGCACGAAGCCGATGTAGAGGGCCAGGTAGGTGATCATCATGCGCAGGCCCCCTGCCTGCTGGCGCATCTCGTATTGCGAGTACATGGACTGCACGGGCCATGGGGAATGGAGCCAGTCGGTGGGGGCGGCCTGATCGTAGTCGGGCACCCCGCTGTCCTCCCCAAGGGGCAGCACCTGGACCAGGTCCTCTTGGATGCGCGCATCGGTCTCCAGCCCCGGCGTGACGTACATGACGTTCACCAAGGAGTTGATGGGCACGGCGCCCTCGGCCCTTATGGCCTCTACCACGGCATCGGGCACGATGATGGCGAAGGCGGTGGAATCCATGGCGGAATCCTGCAGGTTCAAAGACAACTTCTGGCTGCTGGGGAGCAGCTCGCGATCGGCCACGGCCAGGGGCACGTTCGCCTCCACCACGGCATCCACGGCCGGCTGGACGGCAGCGAGGGTGTTGTCGAAGGCGTATTCGCCGTCACCCAGCTGCACAGGAGGTTCGCCGATGAGGGCCAGCTGCGCGTTGTACTGGCTCAAGGGCGTGACCTGCACGTTGGTGCGCGACGCCCCGGCAAGGTTCGAGTTCTCGAACTCGAAGCCAGCGGCATCGAGCATGTCTCCCACGGAGATCCCAGGGATGTTGTAGAAGTCGCATTCCGCTGACGCCTTCACCAAGCCGTCCCAGTCGGGCATGTTCTGCTCCAGGAAGGCCTGCACGTCGAAGTCGTATTCCTTGGCTAGGGCATAGGTGCTGGCGAATCGGCTCTCCTTCATGTCGAAGGGGTTGGCTTCGCTCGCCTCCATCCCGACATCGCCCATCTCGTCCTCGGGCAGCACGGCGTAAGGGTTCGCCACGAAGGCGTCGTAGGGCGTGGCGCGCTCGATGTTCCCCACGAACACGTCCACCAGGCCCATGCCCGTGGAGAAGATGGTCATGGCAAGGAACAGCATGATGCAGGTGGTCCAAAGCGTCACCCAGGCCGTGTTTATCTTGGCGGCGAACTGGCGCACCGTAAAGGGCACGATGCCGCGTAGGTACAGGCCGTTCAAACGCGACAGGATGGCCACCACGAAGCCTGCCAGGGACCAGAAGAACAGCAGCGACCCCACCAGCATGAATACCGTGGCGCGGATGAACAGCGGGCTTCCTATCTCCAGCATGCCGTCTTCGATCAGGCACGAATAGGCGTAGGCGATGAGCCCGACGGACACCACGAACGCCGCCAGGCACACCCAGGGGTTGCGCACCGGGTTCCGCTCGCTGCTCTTCTCGGCCTGCAGCAGGTCTATGAGGCGGAAGCGGCTGACGGACACCACGTTGAACAGGGCCACCACCACGTAGATGACGGCGAAGCAGATGAGCGTGGCCACGAACCCATATGGCGAGAACACGAATTGGTAGTCGGAGATGGTGGTGCCGAAGAGCGCCGCCGTGGCGAAGGCGAGCCCTTGAGACAGCAGCATGCCCAGGAGCAGGCCCACGACCAGGGCCACGATGCCCACGACGATGGTCTCCACCAGTACGATGAAGGCCACCCGCTTCGGCGCCATGCCCAGCACCAGGTAGGTGCCGAACTCGCGCTTGCGTCGGCGGATGAGGAAGCGGTTGGCGTAGACCACGAGGAAGCCCAGCACGAAGGCGATGGCATAGGACACCATGGACAGCATGAGCTGGGTCTCCTCGAAGAAGGAGGCATCGGCCTTGGATTCGATGTCCAGGATCAACTGCTGACTCTCGACCGAGTTGAAGGCGTAGAACACGGCCACGCCCAGCACCAGCGTGACGAAGTATACGGCGTAGTCGCCTATGGTGCGCCGTATGTTGCGGAATGCGAGCTTAAGCGTCATCGCTCTGCCCGCCTTCCTGCGCGATTGCGGCGACGGTCGCGGCCTCGACGTCCTCCTGCTGCGCGCTCACGCCGCCGCCGAGGAACGACACGACGTCCATGATCTGCGCGAAGAAGCGCTCGCGCGAGGCGTCGCCGCGGCGTATCTCGTTGAACACGCGGCCGTCCTTCAGGAACAGCACGCGGTGCGCGAACGACGCCGCGAACGAGTCGTGGGTGACCATCACGATGGTGGCGCCCAGCTGCAGGTTCATGGTCTCCATCATCTCCAGCAGCACGCCTGCGGAATGCGAGTCGAGCGCGCCGGTGGGCTCGTCGGCCAGGATCAGCTTGGGGTCGGACACGATGGCGCGCGCGGCCGCGACGCGCTGCTTCTGGCCTCCCGACATCTGGTTGGGGTACTTGTTCAACACCTCCTTCACCCCGAGCGTGAGTGCGATGTCGTCCACCAGCTTCGGTATCCGCGAGGTGGGCGTCTTCTTTATGGTCAGGGCCAGCTCGATGTTCTCGCGGCCCG
>CABVEH010000165.1 GCA_902497215.1 uncultured Eggerthellaceae bacterium
ATAGGAACCGACTCCCACGAGCCAAGGCACGTCGCCCGCGACATCGACAAGGCATACAAGGCTGCATACGAAGCGGGATACAAGGAGATAACCGTCCCCACCTCGGGGCGGGGGCGCAGGCACATCCGACTTTAAGGAGGCTAACATGCCCGACAAGAAGACCAAGGACAAGGCCATAGCCAAGCGCGGCCAGAAAGGCCTCGCCAAGTCCGAGAAGAAGTTCACCGTGGCGTCGCTCGAGAAGGCGATGCTGAAGGAGTTCCCCCGCAAGGACGCAGAGGACTGGGACGTCATGGGGCTCACGGTGGGCGAAGGGGCCCTTCCGGTGTCCTCCGTGGCGGTCGCCCTCGACCCCACCGTCGAAGCGATACGCAAGGCTGCCGTGCTCGGAGCCGACGTTCTTGTCACGCATCATCCGCCCTTCCTCGAAGGCCCCAAGTCCTTCTCGCCCGAAAGGTCTGTCGCGCTCAGCCCGGGTGCGGGGGTTTGGGCGGCAATAAGGGGCGGCGTCGCACTGATGAACTTCCACACGGCGCTCGACGTCAGCCGCCGTGCGCAGGCCGCGCTTCCGCAGATGCTTGGCTTCAAGCACACAGGGCGCCTGGTGGAGACCATCGAGTCGTCGAAGCGCAAGGGCTACGGGCAGATATGCCAGGTCCCCGAAGCCGACGGCAAGCCCGAGAGCCTGGGGCACGTCGCCGCCAGGTGCGTTTCCGTGTTCGGCAGGGCGCCTAAGGTCTACGGAAACTTCGACAGCTCTGTGCGGGTGGCCGTCTGCGCTCTGGGAAGCGCGTCGAACGTGGCCCATGGCGCGCTGGCGGCCGGGGCGGACGTGCTCGTCTGCGGCGAGGTGAAGTACCATGACGCGCTCGAGCTGTCGCAGGCCGGCCTTGCCATCATCGAGCTGGGGCACGACGTCAGCGAGCTTCCCCTCGCCGCCGTGCTTGCGAAGACGCTGGCGGACGTCGGCGTGAAGCCCGACGCGATCACGATCATCGACCAGTCCTCCAACTGGTCCTATCCCGAAACCATCAGGCTGTAGGCCCCGAGAGTCAGGAGCTCTTATGCAGGTGACACCCGAAGAGATCGACGCCCTGTACGAAGTGCAGTCAATCGACCTGGACACTGGCAGGCTCGAAAAGCAGCTCGACGGGCTTCCGCAAAGGCAGGTCATTCTGCAGGCGCGGCAGAAGCGCGAGGCCGTCACCGGGAAGCTTTCCCAGATAGCCGACCTCAAGAAGGAGGCCACGAAGAAGCTGAACCGCATCAACGACGAGGACGCCTCACTGCAGAAGAAGGAGGCCGGCGTGCAGGCTGCGATCGAGGCCGCCGGCAACGACTTCAGGAACGCCGAGTCTCGCACCAAGGAACTCGACGGCATCTTCAGGCGCAGGAACGAGCTGTCGGGCATGCGCGAGGAAGTAAGCGCCGAGCTTTCGAAGATCAAGGCCCTCGAGGCCCAGGTGAACGCCGCCTTGGAGGAGCTGGACGCCGCCGAGTCCAAGGCGACGGAGTCCTTCAAGAGCGAAGGCACCGCCATCATGAAGGCGATGGCCGAGAACAAGGCGAAGCGCGAGGCCATCCTCGGGCAGGTGTCTTCCGACGTCGAAAGGCTGTACAGCAAGACCTCCGAGCTGTTCGACACCGTGTTCATCGGCAAGCTCGAAGGCTCGGCCTGCAGCGTGTGCCGCGCCAAGATCGAGCCAGGGCGCCTGATTTCGATCATGAACGAGGCGCCGCTCTCCACCTGTCCCAACTGCAAACGCCTGCTCATAATCGATCCTGAATAGCTTCTGCTCGTCTGGAGGGCGTGTCAGGGGACGTTCGAGCACGGGCCCTTCGGCTCCCCCTACCATATGAATGCAACAAAAAAAAGCCTCCCTTGCGGGAGGCTTTTCGAACTCAAGGGTTCGAGAGCAGACTATGCGCGCTCCACCTTGCCGGCCTTCATGCAGCTGGCGCAGACGTTGGCCTTGCGCACGTGGCCCTTGGTGTCGCGGATGGTGACCTTCTGGATGTTGGGGCGGAAGACGCGGTTGGACACCTTGTGGGAGTGGCTGACGTTGCGTCCTGCCACCGGATGCTTGCCGCAGATTTCACATACTTTCGACATTGTTACTCCTGTTATCCCGTGAGGCCCTTCGGGCCGTGTTTCTGCTGTTGGGCTTGCCCTTTCGGCAAAAAGCCTAACTACTATATCACAAGTGTGACGAGTTTCCCCAAAAGATTCCACCGCATGGGCGCGCATCGGCTCATGTTGTATACTTTCAGAACCAAAAGCCCTTAGCGGTCGCCACTTTTAGGCGGAGCTTCACGAAAGGTGTGCCATGTCTGACAAGATCCCCGGTAGCCTGCACGTCGCCAACGAGGTGCTTTCCGACCTCGTCGGGTATGCGGCCATGGAATGCTACGGCGTGGTGGGAATGACGGCCCCCAACGCGGCGGACGGCATAGCGAAGATCCTCCCGGCGTCGCGCCTGCGCCGAGGCGTCGTGGTCAAGTCCACCGACGAAGGCCTCCACGTCGAGCTCTACGTCGTCATCGAGTACGGCACGAACATATCCACGGTGTCGCAGAACCTGGTCGACCAGGTCACGTTCGCGCTGAAGGAGTACGCATGCGTGCCCATAGCGTCGGTCGAGGTGCACGTAGCCGACGTCAAGGTTCGCATGTAGAGCGCACCAACCGTTGCCGAACCCTCTTTAGGAGCCGAAACCCAACCATGCAAGAAAGCTACTCGTCAACAGACATAGTCAACGCCATCGCGCAGGCCTCGCTGCTTCTCTCCAGCCGCAAGGACGAGATCAACAGGCTTAACGTGTTCCCCGTGCCCGACGGCGACACCGGGACGAACATGTCACTCACGCTGGAAAGCGTCGTGGCAAGCCTCAGGGCCTTGAGCCCCGACGCCAGCACGGCCGACATACGCAAGGCGATCGTGTCCGGCGCGCTCATGGGCGCGCGCGGCAACTCCGGCGTCATCACCTCCCAGATCCTGCGCGGGCTGTGCGAAGGCGCCGAGGAAGGCCAGCGCTTCGACACGGAATCGGTCGCGGTGGCGTTCAAGCGCGCAGTCGAGGTCGCGTTCCAGGCCGTGCGAAAGCCGGTCGAAGGCACCATACTCACGGTGCTGTTCGACTCGGCGCAGGCGGCCGAGAAGTGCGCCGCCGACGGCCTGAACACCAACGAGGCCCTCGACGCCATCGTCGCCGAGGCGTATGCGTCGGTGCAGCGCACCCCCGACTTCCTCGCAGTGCTCAAGGAGAACAACGTGGTCGACGCCGGCGGGTTCGGCCTCGCCATACTGCTCGACGGGTTCTCCTCGGCAATACAGGGCAAGGCCGGCAACCTGGGCGAGAAGATCCTCATTGGCTCCGACGCTCCCAAGGTGGAAATAGAGCAGATAGACGACTGGGAGGGCTCGGAGTACCGCTACTGCAACGAGTTCCTGGTCGACTCCGACACGCTCGACGCCGAGGAGGCGCTCGACTTCCTGCAGACGATGGGCGACTGCGAGCTCTGCGTGGGCGCCGCGCCCAAGTTCAAGGTGCACGTGCACTCCAACCATCCCGACCAGGTGCTGAAGTACTTCCTTGACCGTGGCCAGGTGTCCGAGGTGTTCATACACAACATGGACCTGCAGTCGCAGGACCGCGCGCGCAAGATCGCCAGCGAAGAGGCCATGCCTGCGCCGGACGCGCACCCCGAGCCGACG
>CABVEH010000166.1 GCA_902497215.1 uncultured Eggerthellaceae bacterium
GCTTGCGGAACGCCTTGATGGCGGAAAGCCCGATGCGGCTCCCCAGCGCCGACTTGGCCGACTTGCCTATCTGGCGCTGGAATATGCCGCCCGCTATGCCGAACAGGAAGAACTCGATGAGGCCCGGCACCACCACCTCGCAGCCTTCCGCCTCCACCTGCTCGACGATCTGGTTGTTCGCAGTGGGGTGGAACTTCACCAGGATCTCGCCCACGATGCCCACCTTCGGCTTCGTACCCTCGCCCGCAAGCGGCAGCGTGTCGAAGTCGTCCACTATGCGGTTCACCGTGCGCTTGAACTCCGACAGCTTCACGCCGCGCTCCAGCTGCGACTTGCATTCGGCCATCCAGTAGTCGAACAGCCGCTGGGCGCTTCCGGGTTCCACCTCGTAGGGGCGCGTGCGGTAGAGGCACATCATAAGGAGGTCGCCGTACTGCAGGGCGAATATGGCCTGGTACAGCATGGCCGGCGTTATGTTGAAGCCGGGGTTCACCTCGCCCAGGTCCTTGAACGACAGCGCGATCACGGGGATGTGCCCGAGCCCCACCGACTTCAACGCCTTGCGGATCAGCGAGATGTAGTTGGTGGCGCGGCAGCCGCCGCCCGTCTGCGTGATGAGCACGGCCAGCTTGTCGGTGTCGTAGCGGCCGCTCATGACGGCTTCCATGATCTGCCCGGTCACCAGGATGGACGGGTAGCAGATGTCGTTGTTCACGTACTTCAGCCCCGCATCCACGGCCCCGTGGTCCACGGAAGGCAGAAGCTCCACGTTGTAGCCGTTGCGCTTGAAGATGGGCACCAGCAGCTCGAAGTGGAACGGCGCCATCTGCGGCGCGAGGATGGTGTAGCCCTCTTCCTTCATCTGCTCGGTGAACTGCGGCCGGTCGAACTCGGTGGACGCGCCCTCGCGCTGCTGGACCTGCGCGGCGCTCGCCACGCCGTCGGCCTTCTGCGAGAAGGATTCGGGCACCAGCGAGTCGATGTCGTCGATGTTGATGGACACGGCGGGGCATCCGGCCTTGGCCGCCGCCTCCTCGCGGGCCAGCTCGGCCTCGCGGTCGGACTGGTCCTTCAGGGCGGCAAGCAGGCTGCGGATTCGGATGCGAGCGGCGCCCAGGTTCGACACCTCGTCGATCTTCAGCGTGGTGTACACCTTTCCGGCGGCCTCCAGCACCTCCTGCACCTGGTCGACGGTGAGCGCGTCAAGCCCGCAGCCGAACGAGTTCAGCTGCACCAGGTCCAAGTCGGACCGCTGCGTGCACACCTTGGCCGCAGCGTACAGCCGCGTGTGGTACATCCACTGGTCCACCACGCGGATGGGGCGTTCCAGCTGCCCCAGGTGCGCGATGGAGTCCTCGGTCAGCACGGCAAGTCCGAAGCTGGTCAGAAGCTCGGGGATGGCGTGGTTGATTTCCGGGTCCTGGTGGTAGGGGCGGCCGGCCAGCACGATTCCGCGCGTGCCGGTCTGCTCCATCCATGCCAGCGTCTCGACGCCCTTGCGCCGCATGTCGCGCTTGAACGCCTCGTCCTCTTCCCAGGCGGCGTCGACCGCGTCGTCTATCTGCTTCTGCGTGATGGGGTTCTCGTGCGCCCCCACCTCGTCGCGGAAGGTGCCGGTCAGCTCGGAATAGAGCCGCTTCTTCAGCTTCTCCTTGTCGTCGTAGGGAAGCCACGGGGAGACGAAGGCCACCGGCGAGTCCTGCAGCTCGTCGATGTTCAGGCGCAGCGCCTCGGGATAGCTAGCCACGATGGGGCAGTTGAAGTGGTTGCCTGCGGTGGCGTCCTCCTGGCGCTCCCACTTGCTGCACGGCATCCATATGAAGTCGACGGCGTCGTCGCCTTCCTTCGCCAGCAGATTCATGATGTGCCCGTGCGAGAGCTTCGCCGGGTAGCACACCGATTCCGACGGCATCGACTCGATGCCGGCCTCGTACGTCTTCTTCGTGGACGCGTCGGAAAGCACCACGCGGTAGCCCAGCTTCGTGAAGAAGGTGAACCAGAACGGGTAGTTCTCGTACATGTTGAGCGCGCGCGGGATGCCCACGGTGCCGCAGGCCTCGTCGGCCGGGATGGGCTTATAGGCGTCGAACAGGCGCTGCGATTTCCACTCGAACAGGTTGGGCACGTCCGACTTCGTGCCCACGCCCATGCTCTCGCCCTTCTCGCAGCGGTTGCCGGTGATGAAGCGGCGGTGCTTGCCGGTGACCTCGTCGCGCCCGAAGTCGTTCACGGTGAGCAGGCAGCTGTTCGAGCAGCCCTTGCAGCGCACGGTGCGGTGCGTCGGAGCCAGCTCCTCTATCTCCTTGAGCGAGAGCATGCCGCTCATGGGCACTATGGGCCCCACGTCGGGAGACAGCGGCACGTTCTCCGTGAGGCGCTTCGTCTCCTCGAACCGGTCGCGCGCGAGCAACGCCGCGCCGAACGCACCCATGTTGCCTGCGATGTCGGGCCGCACGGCATTCACTTCCGAAAGCTGCTCGAAGGCGCGCAGCACCGCGTCGTTCAGAAACGTTCCGCCCTGCACGATGACCTTGTCGCCCACGTCGTGCGGGTCGCGGATCTTGATGACCTTGAACAGCGCGTTCTTGATGACGGATATGGCGAGACCCGCCGCGATGTCGCCGACGGTTGCGCCTTCCTTCTGCGCCTGTTTCACGCGCGAGTTCATGAACACCGTGCAGCGGCTTCCCAGGTCGACTGGGCTCTTGGCGCCGATGGCCGTCTTGGCGAAGTCGGCCACGTCCAAGTCGAGCCCGCTGGCGAAGCTCTCTATGAAGCTTCCGCAACCCGAGCTGCACGCCTCGTTCAGCATGATGTGGTCGATCACGCCGTCCTTCACGCGCAGGCACTTCATGTCCTGACCGCCGATGTCCAGGATGAACTCCACGCCGGGCAGCATCTCCTGCGCGCCGCGAAGGTGCGCGACGGTCTCTATCTCGCCGGAGTCCACGCGCAAGGCTTCCAGCAGAAGCCCTTCGCCGTATCCCGTGACGGTGGAATGCCCGATCTTCACCAACTGCTCGCCAGTCTCGGGGTCGCAGGGAAGCTGCGAGTACAGCTCGGCCATGGCGGCCTTCGCGCACCCCAGCACGTCGCCCTTGTTGGACGCGTAGGTTGACCAGAGCAGGCTTCCGTCCTCGCCGATCAGCGCCGCCTTGAAGGTGGTCGACCCGGCGTCGATGCCCAGGAACGCCACCCCGCGGTAGTCGGCCAGGCTCGCCCGCTTCACCTTCTCGCGGTCGTGGCGCTCGTTGAACTCGGCCAGCTCGGCGTCGCTTGCGAACAGCGGGGCCAAGCGCCGCTATGGCGCAGCCGCTGGCTACGAAAAGATGCGCGTCGTCGGGCACGATTATGGCGTCGCCTTCCAGCCCCAGCGTCTCGTAGAAGCGGTTGCGGAGCTCGGGAAGGTATTGCAGCGGGCCGCCCAGGAAGGCGACGTTGCCGCGGATGGGCCGGCCGCACGCCAGGCCCGATATGGTCTGCGTGACCACCGACTGGAATATCGACGCGGCGATGTCCTCCTTGCGCGCGCCCTCGTTCAGCAGCGGCTGGACGTCGGTCTTGGCGAACACGCCGCAGCGGCTCGCTATGGGGTATATGGTGGTGTGGCTCTTCGCCAGCTCGTTGAGGCCGCCGGCGTCGGTGTTCAGGAGCGAGGCCATCTGGTCGATGAAGGCGCCCGTGCCGCCGGCGCAGGTGCCGTTCATGCGC
>CABVEH010000167.1 GCA_902497215.1 uncultured Eggerthellaceae bacterium
CTCCAGTTGTAAGCAACAGGAGCATGTCGGTCGACGTCCTGAGCAGCTGGGTGGAGGACGAACTCCTTCCGTTGGAGCTGCTGTCCGCTGACACCTACGAATCTCTGTCCCGCGCCTACGAGGTCGAGCCATGCGGAGGCCTCAAGGACAGGATGGGTGAGCTTCTCTGCTGTATGAACAAAGGCGGGAAATCCGTTCCAATCGATCCCGCATTTTCCGAGCCCGGAATGCGCGCCGTGGTGGAGGAAAGCATCAAATCGGCGATGTCGAAGTGGGACGATGACGGCATCTATGCGATTTCGCTCTGGGTCACGAGCTGGGACGACAACCCGTACGAGCCGGTCGTGATTCTGGGATACAACACAGAGCGTCAGGTCTCCGACACGGCTCCTAAGGCATCATCGGAGTGCGAGGCTAGATGGAACTTCGCCTTCTGGTTGCAGAACGACGAGCTGTCGTTCGGGGGCAACCTGCACAAAACGCCTGGTGATTCTCCCGCGCTGGTTGCGCGGTGGGTCCGCAGTATTGGGTTCCCGTTCTATACGGCGCAAGAGATCGAGATTGTCCCGGACGAAGACATAGACGAGGTCATGATGGAAGGAGAGAAGGTGACCAAGGCCTTCTACGAGGTCTTGGTCAACATCGTTCAAGACCTGCATGCATCTGGCTTCATCCGCCAGACGCTCGGCCGCGACGTTCCGGTGATTATCCACGACCTGGAGTACGTCGAAGGCATTTCAGACTACAACATCAGGGCGAACGGAGACATGCTTCCCGCTGAATTCGTGGCGTTTTGCAACGGTCAATGCTAAGGCGGGGGTTCCCGTTTCAGTATTTTCCGCATCGCTAACAGTCCGCTCGATCCGGTTTGTTTGCATCTTCATCGTCGGATCTTGCCGCCATGCACGAAATCGGAAGGATTTTGGCAGAAAAACGCCAGATTCGGTCGAATTTCTTCTTGAAGAGCTCTGTGCTGAGGATTTTGAACGGTGTGATACAAAGGTCTATTCAAAAAGGCCCAGTTCAGGGGTGTGTATGCTTCTCAACACGTCTTCTGGAGCGTGCCTTGTTGACCGAATCGGGCGATATTTTGCCAAAAAACGCGGAAAAGAAAGCAAATGCTCACTTAGAAGGCCGGACGTTCCAGACCCCGCCCGGCGTCATAGGCGCCGCCGCCGACGGCGACGCCCTTCAGGAGGACGAAGGCTACACTGCGGGGTAAAGGGTGGCGCAAGCGTCCCTACGCCATGTAGCCGCGCATGTGGATCTGCTTCTCGCGGTCGGGGAACAGCCTCTGGTAGATGCTCATGAAGTAGTTGTCGGTCATCGACGCGATGTAGTCCACCACTATCTGGTTCGGCTCGGTCGAGGCGTACTCCACGGCGTCTATCGAATGCGACACGGCCCCCAGCTTGTTGATGTGGTGGCGGAAGATGGGCGAGTCCTCGTCGCCTGCGAGCACGTCGGACAGCAGGTGCTCGTACAACTCGCCGAACATCTCCTCCACGTAGTTCGACGCATCGTCCAGCATTCCTTCGCGGGAGTAGATCAGCTCGTAGTTCTGGCGCTTCGCCAGCTTCAGGTCGTCGAACACCTCGCGGCTCATCGCCACGTGGTCCTTGCCGTAGCTGTTGTTGACGATGTCCACCGTCAGGTTGTTGATTATGCGCGCGTTGTCCTTGCCGATGACCTCGCTGTCGAACACGTCGATGGAGTCGATGACACCCATGGCAAGCGCGTCCGAACGGTCCTTGCCCACGTAGGCGATCATGTCGCTTACGCGCACGACGCAGCCCTCCAGCGTTGACGGGCGCAGCGTGGCGATGGTGGACTCCTCCTCGTTGCATCGCTCCACGCGGGCGTCCAGCGTCTCGAAGTCGGGGACGTTCCCGCACACCAGTCGCTGCTTGGCGAACTCGCCGTTGTGCGACAGCACGCCGTCCAGCGTCTGCAGCGAGATGTTGCGAGGGTACAGCTGGTCGAGCACGCGCACGCTGTGGACGTTGTGGTTGAAGTAGCGCCCCGTGTGCTCGTGGTAGCACTTGGACAGGAACCGCTCGCCGGCGTGCCCGAAGGGCGTGTGCCCCACGTCGTGCCCCAGCGCGATGGCCTCTATCAGGTCGGTGTTCAGCCCCAGCAGGCTGCCGATGCCGCGCGCAACGCGCGCCACCAGCTGCACGTGCAGCCCACGCCGGGTGATGTCGTCGTTGGCCACGAACGAGAACACCTGCGTCTTCCCGGAGTAGCGGTTGTAGGCCGGCACGTTGACTATCTTCTCGACGTCGCGCATGAAGGCGGGACGGGTGAGCGTGGCGCGGTCGTGCTCCAGGTCGAAGCGCCGCACGACGTCTGCGTCGTTGAACCGGAAGCCGTTGCGCTTGCCTGTCAGGCGATCGGCGCGTATGGCCTGCTCGACTTCGGGCTTCAGGGACATGTAGGGTATTTCGCTGTTGGTTTTGGATGCCATCGAGGTAAACCTCTTATACTGTTCAAAGACACGATTTTCCTACATGATAACAAAGAGGAGGAAGCGCTTGGCGAGGGGCCTGATAAGCCAGGAGGACGTGCAGAAGGTGCGCGAGGCCACCGACCTGGTGGCGCTTGTCGCCGAACGCACCCAGGTGAAGCGGAAGGGCCGCGACTTCTGGGCCTGCTGTCCGCTGCACCAGGAGAAGACCCCCTCGTTCAAGATCGACCCGTCCACGCAGCTTTGGCACTGCTTCGGGTGCGACGAGGGCGGAAGCGCGTTCGACCTCGTGATGAAGCTCGACGACCTGTCGTTCCCCGAGGCCGTGCGCAAACTGGCGGAGCGCGCCCACATCGAGATAGCCGAGTCGGAATGGGACGGCCGCACGCGCACGAAGCGCCAGCGCCTGAAGGACGTCTGCCGCGAGTCGGCCGAGTTCTTCCACCTGCAGCTGATGCGTGGCAAGGGGAAGGGCAGCGCGCAGGCGCGCGAGTACCTGTCGGGTCGCGGGCTCGGCGGCGACGTTCCCAAGAAGTGGATGCTGGGCTTCGCGCCGGGAGGCGGAAGCCTGGTCACCCACCTGCGCGGGAAGGGTTTCACGGCCGACGAGATGGTCGAGGCCAACGTTGCCGTAGGCTCGCGTTCGGGCGGCGTCCGCGACAGGTTCTTCAACCGCGTCATGTTCCCCATATGCGACGCGCAGGGCGACGTGATCGCGTTCGGCGGCCGCATCATGAAAGGCGACGGCCCAAAGTACCTGAACTCGCAGGAGACGCCGGTGTTCCACAAGTCGAACGTGCTTTACGGGCTGCACATGGCGAAGGCCGCGATGACCTCCACCGGTACCGCCATAGTCACCGAGGGCTACACCGACGTCATAGCCATGCACAAGGCGGGGCTGTCGAACGCGGTGGCGGCGCTGGGCACGGCGCTCACGCGCAGCCACGTGCGCATGCTGTCGCGCCATGCGGGGAAGCGCATCGTGTACATCTTCGACGGGGACAGCGCTGGCCAGAGGGCCACCGAGCGGGCGCTTCAGTTCATCGACGAGAGCATCACGCCAGAGTCGGGCGCGCGGCGCATGGACGTGTGCGCCCTGTGTCTTCCGGACGGAATGGACCCGGCCGAATATCTTGCCAGCCACGGGCCCGAGGAGATGCGTGCGCTGGTCGATGCGGCCGAGCCGCTGATCATGTTCGGTATAAAGCGCAGGCTGGAACGGCACGAC